>NZ_JBGMNK010000006.1:0-267384 GCF_051336905.1 Pantoea sp. C8B4 | reverse complement strand
AGCCGTCTGCGTTGCCGCTTTGCCGTCTCAGTGGTGGCGCATTATAGGGAGTTATTCGGAGCTGACAAGGGTTTATTACAAAAAATTGACTGAGCGCTACTTTTTTAACCGAACAGGCTAAAAACAGACATTTCTCGATCAATAATCAGTCAAAAGCCCCCGTTAAGCGGCACAAATCAGCGTCACGCGTATAAGCACCAATGCTATTCTGTTAGTCCAACGCCGTTTTCTTTGTTGCAGACTGAACAATTATTAAAGAAGGACTTTCAATGATTCGCTCCGCGCGCAGTATGGCCGGCTTGCCCTGGATCGCCGCAATGGCGTTTTTCATGCAAGCCCTCGATGCCACCATCCTCAATACTGCGCTTCCTGCTATCGCCACCAGTCTCGACCGTTCCCCTCTTGCCATGCAATCTGCTGTGATCAGTTATACGCTCACTGTCGCCATGCTGATCCCGGTCAGCGGCTGGCTGGCCGATCGCTTCGGCACGCGCAAAGTCTTTATCGTGGCCGTTTCACTGTTTACGTTGGGGTCTTTAGCTTGTGCACTTTCGGGCTCGCTGAGCATGCTGGTTATCTCGCGCATTATTCAGGGTGTTGGCGGCGCGATGATGATGCCGGTCGCGCGCCTGGCATTGTTGCGCGCTTATCCACGCAGTGAATTGCTGCCGGTACTTAACTTTGTGACCATGCCGGGATTAGTTGGACCGATTCTGGGGCCGATGCTCGGTGGCCTGCTGGTCACCTACGCCAGCTGGCACTGGATATTCCTGATCAACATTCCCATCGGCATCGCGGGCATCTTCTATGCACGTAAATATATGCCGGACTTCACCACGCCTAAACGCCGCTTTGATTTTGGCGGCTTCATTCTGTTTGGCTTAGGTCTGGTGCTGATATCCGTCGGTATCGAACTATTCGGAGAGCGTATCGTGTCGCCGTGGCAGGCGGTGCTGGTGCTGTTAGCCGGTGTCGCGCTATTGCTTCTATATATAGTGCATGCACGCCGCCATCCTGCACCACTGATCAACTTACCGATGTTTAAGACCCGAACCTTCTCGGTCGGCATCATTGGTAATATCGCGGCACGTCTGGGCACGGGTTGTATTCCGTTCCTGATGCCATTGATGTTACAGGTGGGCTTTGGTTATCCCGCGCTGATAGCGGGTTGCATGATGGGGCCAACGGCGATTGGCTCGCTGCTGGCCAAATCAACCGTGACACAAGTGCTACGTCGCTTCGGTTATCGTAAAACGCTGGTCGGTATCACCATCATCATCGGCATTCTTGTCGCCAGCTTCTCACTGCAGACACCGGGTGAAAGTGTATTGATGCTGTTAGCCGCACTGTTTGTATTAGGTATGGCGATGTCGACACAATTCACCGCGATGAATACCATCACCCTGGCCGATTTGAATGATGAGAATGCCAGCGGTGGTAACAGCGTGCTGGCGGTAACGCAGCAGGTATCGATCAGCTTTGGCGTGGCCGTCAGTGCGGCGGTACTGCGTTTTTATCAGGATTTCGAGAGCACAACCGTGCAGCAATTCCACGCCACCTTCCTGACGATGGGAATGATTACCGTGCTGTCCGCGTTTGCTTTCCTGATGTTGCGTCCCGGGGATGGCCGCAATCTGATCGCCAATCGTGAGAAAAAGAAGAAAACCGCTTAAACCGAACCCCGTTCCACCAGCTCCGGCGTCAGTACCAGCGTTTGCTGACTGGCGTCGGGATCGCTCATACGGTGAATCAGCGTATCAATCGCCAGTTCACCCAATTCATCTTTAGGCTGATGGACAGTGCTGAGCGGCGGCGTGAGATAACGCGCCAGTTCGATATTGTCATAGCCCATCACCGCAATATCTTGCGGCACGCGTAAACCAGCCTGGAATAGCGCGTGATAAACACCCACAGCCATCGCATCGTTACTGGTGAAAACCGCTTCAGGCAGCAACTCTAACGTCAGCAATTGGTTCATCGCATTGAAGCCGCCCTGAAATTCGAAATCACCGTCAACCACATAACCCGGCAACACCGGCAATCCATTGCTGGTCATCGCTTTATGGAAACCCTCCAGACGCAAGCGCGCCGGGGTCTTATCCTGCGGGCCGGCAATACAGGCAATGCGCGTGTAGCCGCGATCGATGAGATGCTGCGTCGCCAGTTCACCGCCCAACAGCGCGTTGTCCTGAATAATGTCGCCACGCCCTTCAAACGGCGCCCAGTCCATCATCACCATGGGTACGGACGGATAACGATTGAGGATCTCCGCAGAGGGAAGGTGCGTCTCGGTGCACATCATTAATAAGCCATCGACACGCTTTTGCATCAGCGTTTCGAGGCTGCGATTCATGCGCTCTTCATCGCCTTCGGTATTGCACAGAATCAGGCTGTAGCCGCGCTCATAGCAGCTATTTTCTACGCCGCGCACCACTTCTGAATAAAATGGGTTACTGCTGGCCGTCAGTAACATGCCAATAGTGCAGGTTTGGTTGATTTTCAGGCTGCGTGCCAGCGCGGAAGGCGCGTAGTTCAGCTCACGGATTGCCTGCTCCACTTTTTCCCGCACCTGCTCGCTAACAAAGCGATTGTTATTGATGACGTGGGAAACGGTCGATGTTGAGACGCCCGCCAGGCGGGCGACATCTTTCATGGTCGCCAAAGGCTTAACCCTGTTGCTGCAGGAAGTTATCGATCTCAGTGCGCCACGGCACTGAGGGCTGCGCCCCCGGACGCGTCACCGCAATCGCGGCGGCGGCATGGGCAAAACGCACGGCATCATGCATTGCGACACCTTCCAGACGCGCGGTAATAAAGGCACCGTTAAAAGTATCGCCTGCTGCGATGGTGTCGATAGCCTGCACGGTGAAGCCCGGAATACGCACGCCTGCGCCCTGCTCGCTCAACCACACACCACGACGACCTAAGGTAATCAAAACGGTAGAGATGCCTTTATCATGCAACGCCTGCGCCGCACGTGCCGCATCTTCATCACTTTTCACCGCGATGCCGGTCAGAATTTCGGCTTCGGTTTCGTTCGGTGTGATGATATCGATTAAGGCCAGCAGCTCATCAGACAAATGAGTGGCAGGCGCTGGATTCAGAATCACTCGCGTGGCATTGGCACGCGCAATCTTCGCTGCCGCCAACACGCTTTCCAGCGGCGATTCCAACTGCATTAGCAAGGCCTCAGCATCAGCAATCACTTGCTGATGGCGATCGACACAGGCTGGCGTCAGCGCCGCGTTAGCACCGGAATAGATGCCGATATTATTTTCACCTTCGCCATTCACGAAGATCATCGCCACGCCGGTGGCTTCGTCTGCCACGATTTCTACCGGAGCAGTATCAATACGGTCCTGCTGCAGCTGCTGACGGATACGTTCGCCAATGTCATCTGCACCTACACAGGCAATAAAAGCGATATCCGCGCCAGCACGACCGGCCGCCACGGCCTGGTTAGCCCCTTTGCCACCAAAGGCAATCTGATACTGTTTGCCGATCACCGTTTCGCCCGGACGCGGAAAATGGGTGAGGTTCAGAATGTGGTCGGCATTGATGCTGCCAAGTACCGCCAGTTTTGCGCTTGTGTTCATAGGGAGTGATCCAGAAAGTTGCGCCACCAGGACGGTGGCGCGTTGCCATGCTTTTCTTTGTTTTTTATTTGGTGACCAGCTTCAGGTCAACTGGATTAACCGACTGTACTTTTTCGCCTTTCAGCACTTTATCGGCAGTGTCCACACCAATCACGCCAATTTTATCAGGCATCTGCGCCACTGTGGCAGTCAGTTTACCGGCTTCTACTGCTTTCACACCGTCAGCGGTACCGTCAAAGCCCACCACCAGCACATCGGTTTTACCGGCAGTCTGCAGCGCACGCAGTGCGCCCAGCGCCATTTCGTCGTTCTGAGCAAATACCGCCTGTACATCCGGATGCGCCTGCAGCAGGTTCTGCATCACGTTCAGACCTTTAGTACGGTCGAAATCTGCTGGCTGGCTCGCCAGGATATTAAATTTGTGCGCATCAGCAGCCTGCTTGAAGCCTTCGCCACGCTCGCGCGCTGCGGAAGTCCCGGCAATCCCCTGCAGCTCGATGATTTTTGCACCATCGCCCAGTTTCTTCGCAATGAAGTCACCGGCCATTTTGCCGCCGAAGCGGTTGTCAGAAGCCACGTGGCTCACCACGGTGCCCTGTGCCGCCACACGGTCCAGGGTGATCACCGGAATGTTAGCCTGGTTGGCCATCTTCACGGCGTTACCCACGGCATCAGAATCCGTTGGGTTAATCAGCATCAGCTTGGTGCCACGCACAGTCAGGTCCTGTACGTTCGCCAGCTCTTTCGCCGGGTTATTCTGCGAATCCAGCACCACCAGGTTATAACCCAGTTTGTCGGCTTCTTTCTGTGCGCCATCTTTCAGAGACACAAAGAACGGATTATTCAGCGTTGATACAACCAGCGCAATGGTGTCCTTAGCCATCGCGCCAGCACTGAGGGTGGCGCCAAGGATGACGGCCAATGCAGTTAACTTTTTCATTTATAGAGTCCTGTGTGAAGGTCAGAGTTATTTGCTGCTTTTGTTATCCACCAGCACCGCCAGCAGAATGACAACGGCTTTAACAATCATTTGGTAGTAAGAAGATACGCCCATCAGATTCAGGCCGTTGTTCAGGAAACCCAGGATCAGCGCGCCAATCAGCGTGCCCATAATGCGACCTTTGCCGCCCGCCAGGCTGGTTCCGCCTAATACCACCGCCGCAATCGCATCCAGTTCATAACCGGTGCCTGCCGTCGGTTGCGCAGAGGAAAGACGCGCGACTTCGATGGTGCCCGCCAGCGCCGCCAACAGACCACACAGCGAATAGACGATGATTTTGACGCGGTTAACGTTGATACCTGACAGACGTGTCGCCGCTTCATTGCCGCCTAACGCATAGATGTAACGACCGAGGCGCGTGTGATGCAGCATGTACCACGCCAGCGCGAACACCACTGCCATCAGCCACACCGGCGTTGGGATGCCCAGCGGACGACCAATACCAAACCAGCCAAACAGATCGGCGTTATCACTAAAACCGGTATTGATCGGGCTGCCGTTGGTGTACACCATGGTGACGCCGCGCAGCAGCAGCATCATGACCAGCGTGGCGATAAACGCCTGTACCTTGCCGCGCGCCACAATCACGCCGGTAATACCGCCAATTGCCGCACCCAGTGCCAGCGAAGCCGCTACTGCCACCAGCGCATTCACTTCCAAACCGACAATCGAAGCTGCGACCGCACCAGTGAGTGCCAGCAGCGAGCCCACCGACAGATCAATACCCGAAGTCAGAATCACCAGCGTCATGCCGACGGCCATAATGGCGTTAACCGAGGTCTGCTGCAGAATGTTGAACATGTTGGCAACGGTGAAGAAGTTCGGGCTTTGGCTCGCCACCACGGCAATCAGCACGATCAGCGCAATCAGCGATTTCTGCTCCAGCAGCCAGGCTTTGCTAAACCAGCGACGGCTGGCGGGTAAGGTTTGGGTGCTCATACAACTAACTCCTCGCTGTGTTGCTTACCGACTGCCGCCGCCATCAGGGATTCCTGGGTAGCCTGCTCACGGGAAAATTCGCCACTCAGATGGCCTTCATGCATCACCAGGATGCGATCGCTCATGCCCAGCACTTCCGGCATTTCCGATGACACCAAAATGATGCTCAGCCCTTCGGCTTTAAACTGGTTAATTAACTGATAAATCTCTTTTTTCGCACCCACGTCCACGCCACGCGTCGGCTCATCCAGAATCAGTACGTTCGGGCGCGTCATTAATCCGCGCGCAATCGCCACTTTCTGCTGATTACCGCCCGACAGCAGGCCAATCGGCTGCTCCATTGAAGGGGTTTTAACGTTGAACAAACGGATGAAGTCACCGACGGCTAACTGCTCTTCGCTGTGTTTGAGATTACCGGTGGCATGGCTGAAGTAACGCAATGCGGTCAGCGACATGTTCTCTTTCACTGACATGCCGAGCACCAGGCCATCGCGCTTACGGTCTTCGGAGATGTAAACAATGCCGTTGGCGAGGCCATCCTGAGGTGATCGGGTGATGATTTCGCGGCCATTAAGTGTCACCGTGCCTTTGCTGCGCGGCAGTGCGCCGTACAGCACTTTCATCAATTCGGTGCGTCCCGCGCCCATCAAACCGGAAATACCAAGGATTTCCCCTTTGCGCAGAGTAAAGCTGACGTTACCCACGCCCGGCCCGCTGAGATTTTCAACAGTTAAACGAATATCGCCTGGCGCCTGATCGATATGCGGATATTGATCTTCCAGCTTACGACCCACCATCATCTCGATCAGACTCTCTTCGCTGAGATCGCTCACCGCGCGCTCGGCAATAAATTGCCCGTCACGAAACACAGTGACGTCATCGCAAATCTCGAAGATCTCTTTCATGCGGTGAGAGATGTAAACAATGCCGCAGCCCTGCGCTTTCAGTTCATTGATCACGCGGAACAGCGACAGGGTTTCGGTATCGGTCAGCGCATCGGTCGGTTCATCCATAATGATGACCTTCGACTCGAAGCTAAGTACTTTGGCGATCTCAACCATCTGCTGATCGCCAATGGATAAATCGCCCACCAGCTTATGGCTGTTGAAGCGCAGGTTCAGACGATGTAATAAGGCATCCGCCTCGGCGTACATCCGGTTCCATTCGATGCGGCCAAAGCGGTTAACAAATTCGCGACCGAGGAAAATATTCTCCGCAACGGTCAATTGCGGAATCAGGTTAAGTTCCTGATGAATAATGCCAATGCCCGCCTCCTGCGACGCTTTCGGTCCAGAAAAAGCCACATCCTTGCCCAGCCACTGCAGTGAGCCCGCATCCATGCTGTAAATGCCGGTTAGCACTTTCATCATGGTGGATTTCCCCGCGCCGTTTTCACCCACCAGCGCCATCACACGCCCCGGATAAACAGCCAGTGAAGCGCCATTCAGCGCTTTTACGCCGGGAAACGACTTTTCAATCCCTTTGAGTTGCAATAACGGTTGCATAACGACCTCAGAAGGTTACGCCAGCGCTCAGGATGACATTCGCATACGGAGAACACTCTCCGCTGCGAATGACCGCCTGACTACGCTGCGTTTCTTGTTTGAACTGTTCATGGCTGGTGTAACGGATGGTGATGACATTCCCCTGGTGCCGTTGCAAGGCATCGAGCACGGCGAGCAGTGCGCTGTGGAGTTGCGGATTGTGTTGCTTGATCTCCTCCGCCATCAGGGCGCTTTCGACTTGCATCTCCTGAGTGACAACATCAACCACCTGTAAAAATTCGGGCGTTCCCGGCGTCAACGCCAGATCGATTCGCTGTGGTCCGGCCGGAATCGGCAAGCCCGCATCCGCAATCGTCAGCGTATCGGTGTGCCCCAGGCGGGCAATCACATGAGAGAGTTCAGCGTTTAACAAGCGACCTTTTTTCATTTCTTCCACTCCACAGCGAAACGTTTCGCTGAGCGGGAGTGTATTAAATGTGCGCGCCAACTCAATGACGTCATCACGGAAATGTGATCGCCATCGAAACGTTTCGCTTGTGCCGGGGATAATTTGAGTTTGGGGGGATGCGAGCCGCCTGAGCGGCTCTGAAGAGTGTTATGGCAGCTTGCGAACCTGCTTAACGTCCAGCTCGATGGAATTAAAGTCCTTATCCAGCTCGCCGGTCAGTTCAACCTGATCCTTCGGCGTGATGGTCTGTCCATGCCAACGCTTATGGTCGATTTCGACTTTCATGTTGCCACTGCTGTCGCGGAACAGATAATCCTCATCACCGATTTGCTTATCCAGATAACCGCGCACAGTAATCCAGCTATCATCCTTCATCTCTTCTGCCTGCTTCACCGTCACGACACTGGTGTTATCCGCCTGGAAGCCACCTGCGTGAACCTGAGCCTTTGGCGCATTCGGGTCAACAAAGCCACCTTGTTGCGCGGCCAGAACCGGCGTGGAGGCCAACATCACAATTGCGATTAGCGCTGCACTCTTTTTCATTTTTCACCTCTGTTCCATGAATGTGTGGGATACGGAGGCTATTACAGCATAGGGTTCTTAACAGGATCTTAAGGGGTAAAAAAACACGAAAAATAGCCAATCTGCGGCGATTGACGCTGTACAAGCCGGTTTTTGCTTCGTATAACGACTCTTGCACTTAAGGAGAAACGCATGCGCATATTATTGATCGAGGACGACACGCTGATTGGCGATGGCCTGAAAGTCGGGCTAACGAAACTCGGCTTCAGCGTTGACTGGTTCGTGTCAGGCGAAGCGGGATTTCAGGCTCTATCGGCCGCACCGTGGGATGCCGTGGTACTGGATCTTTCGCTGCCCGGGCGCGATGGGTTGGAGATCCTGCTTAAATGGCGTGAGCAGGGCGCAGATGTACCCGTGCTGATCCTCACCGCACGCGATGCGCTCGATCAGCGCGTACAAGGATTACAGTCAGGCGCTGACGACTATTTGTGTAAGCCCTTCGCGCTCGCTGAAGTCGCCGCGCGTTTACAGGCGCTGATTCGCCGCCGTCATGGACAACTACAGCCCGAGTTGAAACACGGCAAGGTGGTGATGTCGCCTGGCAGCCACAGCGTCTGGATTGATGGTGAAGCCATCAGCCTGAAGAGCCGGGAGCTGGCGCTGCTGGAGCTGTTTATGCGCAATCCGGGTCGCGTGCTAACCCGCAGCCAGCTGGAGGAAAAACTCTACAGCTGGGATGACGATGTCTCCAGCAACGCCGTAGAAGTGCATATTCATCATCTGCGCAAAAAGCTCGGCACCGCGTTTATTCGTACCGTGCACGGCGTGGGTTATACCCTCGGTGCGGCAGAATGAGTCTGTTTCTACGACTCGCCATCGGCTTTGTGCTGCTGATTGTGCTGTGCGGCGGCGTGGCCAGTTACAGCGCCTGGCATCAGACCCGCGACACCGTTAATGAGCTATTTGATACCCAGCAAATGCTGTTCGCTAAACGTCTGCTGTCACTCGATCCCACCAGCTTGCACGCCGCCTCACTGCCAGGAACCAAATCCATTTTGCGCCATCACCGCGGCGATCAGGATGATGATGCACTGGCGTTTGCCATTTTCCGTGCGGACGGCCAGCCGTTGCTTAACGATGGCGAGAACGGGCGCGATATGCAGTTTGATGATAAGCGTGACGGTTTTCGCGAGGGTCGTCTGCGCGGCGACGATGACAGTTGGCGGCTGCTTTGGCTGACTTCTGCTGATAAACAATATCGCGTGGTAGTGGGACAGGAGTGGGAATACCGCGACGATATGACGCGCGATCTGGCACTGGCGAGTTTGATGCCGTGGCTTTACGCCATGCCCTTTATGCTGCTGATGCTGCTGGCATTGGTGTGGTTCGAATTGCGCCCGCTGAAGCGCCTGACCGCATCACTCCGGTTGCGAGCACCCGATGACGCCACACCGCTCGATGAAGCACGCTTGCCCAAAGAGGTGCAGCCTTTGGTGGCGGCATTAAACGGGCTGTTTCACCGTATGGCGCAACTGGTGCAGCGCGAGCGCCGTTTTACCTCCGATGCGGCGCACGAACTACGCAGCCCGTTAGCGGCACTGCGCGTGCAGAGTGAAGTGATTCAGCTGGCGGATGATGACGAAGCAATGCGCAAACGGGCATTGCAGCAGCTTGATAGCGGCATCCAGCGCGCCACCCGGCTGGTGGATCAGCTTTTAACGCTTTCAAGAGTAGAAGCAGACGATCTGCGCAGCGAATTTCAGCCGGTGCCACTGGCACCGCTGCTGCAAAATTTGCTGGTGGAACATTTCCCGCAGGCGGAAGCGCAGAAAATGGATCTACAACTGCATGCACAGGCCGAACCGGTGATGAACGGTCATCCTCTGCTGTTGAATTTGCTGATGCGTAACCTGCTGGATAACGCGCTGCGCTATGCGCCGCCGGGCAGCCAGATTCAGTTCACGTTAAACGCGCGGAATGTTGTTCTTGAGGATAACGGAGCGGGCGTTAGCGATGAGCAGCTTGCGCGCCTTGGTGAGCGTTTCTGGCGACCACCGGGGCAGACGCAAACGGGCAGCGGTTTAGGAATATCGATTGTGAAAAACATTGCGCAACTGCACGGTATTCGCATCGCATTCAGCCATGTGCAGCCTCAAGGCTTGCGCGTCACCTTAAGCTGGTGACGCGCTTGATCCCTAGATCTCGACCTGAGTACCCAGTTCGATCACGCGATTAGGCGGGATTTCAAACTGATCCGGCGCACGCAGCGCATTGCGTTGCAGCGCAAGGAACAGTTTGCCGCGCAGACGCAGATACCACGGGCGATCGCCGATAATCAGCGATTCATGGGACATGAAGAATGAGGTTTCCATCATGCGGCAGTTGAGACCTTCCAGCCCGCAGCGGTGGAAAATTTCTTCCACGTTTGGGGTTTCACGCCAGCCGTAACTCGCCACCACGCGCCAGAAAGTGGGCGATAGCTGTTCGATGGTAACGCGACGCACGTTATGCACGTAAGGCGCATCCTCAGTACGTAGCGTCAGCAGTACCACACGCTCATGCAGCACTTTGTTGTGCTTGAGATTATGCAGCATGGCAAAGGGGATCACGTTCAGGGCACGCGACATATAGACTGCGGTGCCCGGCACGCGCACCGGCGGAGATTTCTCCAGCGAGGCGATCATCGCTTCAAGGGAGTTGCCGTGCTCATGCATACGGCGCAACAGGCGGAAGCGCTCGCTTTTCCAGGTGGTCATGACGATAAACATCATCAGCGCCAGAGTCAGCGGCAGCCAACCGCCGGAGAACACTTTGACCAGGTTGGCCGAGAACAAGGACACGTCAATACACAGCATGCCAATCAGAATCAGCACCACCAGATAACGGTTCCAATGCCAGTTCTGAATTGCCACCGTGGAGCAGAGAATCGCGGTCAGTACCATGGTGCCGGTTACCGCGATGCCGTAAGCCGCCGCCAGGTTACTGGAGTGCTCAAAGCCGACAATCACGATCACCACGGAGAAGTAGAGCAGCCAGTTGATCACCGGAATGTAAATCTGCCCCGATTCTTCTTCCGAGGTGTGCACGATGCGCATCGGCGGGAGATAGCCTAAACGCACCGCCTGACGCGTTAAGGAGAACACACCAGAGATCACCGCCTGCGAGGCGATAACCGTGGCCAGCGTCGCCAGAATCAGCATGGGAATCAGCATCCAGTCTGGCGCCAGCAGGAAGAAGGGGTTTTTGATCGCTTCGGGATGTTTAAGCAGCAGCGCGCCCTGACCAAAGTAGTTCAGTACCAGCGAGGGCAGCACCACGATAAACCAGGCGAGACGAATCGGGAATTTGCCGAAGTGGCCCATATCCGCATACAGCGCTTCCACACCGGTAATAGCCAATACCACCGCGCCGAGCGCGAAGAACGACACCGTTTTGTACTGGATAAAGAAGTGCAGCGCCCAGTAAGGATTCATGGCATGCAGCACATCAGGGTTACTGATGATGCTACGCGCGCCCAGCACGGCCAGAATGATAAACCACACCAGCATCACCGGCGCGAACAGCTTCCCCACGATGCCGGTACCGTGCTTCTGGATCACAAACAGCAGCGTCAGCACTGCAATCGCAAGCGGAACGATATACGCATCCAGGCTCGGTGCCGCAATCTCCAGCCCTTCAATCGCCGACAATACCGAGACAGCGGGCGTGATCACCACTTCACCATAGAAGAAGCTGCCACCAATCAGCCCCATGATGACAAGAATCGCCGTCGCGCGTGCACCGGTATTGCGCCCGGCCAGTGACATCAAGGTCAGGATCCCGCCTTCACCGGCGTTATCGGCACGCATCACGTAACTGATGTACTTCAGTGACACCACTAAAATCAGCAGCCAGAAGATCAGCGAGAGAAAGCCAAATACCGCTTCGCGTTCTACGCCAAAGCCGAACTGACCGGAGAGACATTCACGTAAAGTATAGAGCGGGCTGGTACCGATATCGCCATACACTACGCCAATCGCGGCGAGTGTGACTGCGCCAAGGGACTGCTTCTTATCCGAGCTCATAAGTTGTCTTTTGTTGGAGTCGATGAGGCACTTGCCTACCGCTCAGGCCATCAAAAAGCGCACAGTATGCACATATTCCCAAAAAAACCTACTCTTACAACATGTCATCATGACGTCAGCGAGGCGGTTTTTCGCCGAAATTAGGCGCCAAAAACCGCCTGAAGCAGCGAGTTCTCTCGCCTCAACCTTCTGAAACAAAAAAGCTGACGGCTATCAACGCAATCAAGCATGATAACCAGTAGAGTATTGCGCTCGCCAGAATATGACGGCTCCAGGATCAGAAGGACAATGATGTGATTATGGCTCAACCCCATCTTTTGGCAGAAAGAATTTCTCGCCTGAGTAACGCCCTGGAGAAAGGGCTGTATGAACGGCATCATGCGATCCGCCTGTGCTTATTAGCTGCACTGAGTGGCGAGAGCGTATTTTTGCTGGGGCCGCCCGGCATTGCCAAGAGCTTGATTGCCCGCCGCCTGAAATACGCCTTCCAACACGCCCGCGCCTTTGAATACCTGATGACCCGTTTTTCCACCCCTGAAGAAGTGTTTGGCCCGCTGTCGATTCAGGCGTTAAAAGATGAAGGTCGTTATCAGCGATTAACCAAAGGCTATCTGCCTGATGCCGAAATCGTCTTCCTTGATGAAATCTGGAAAGCCGGCCCGGCGATTTTGAACACCTTACTCACCGCCATCAACGAACGCCGCTTTCGCAATGGCGACAGCGAAGAAAAGATTCCGATGCGCCTGCTGGTGACCGCTTCCAACGAATTGCCAGAAGCCGATAGCGGGCTGGAAGCCTTGTATGATCGCATGTTGATTCGCCTATGGCTGGATAACGTGCATGAGAAGCAGAACTTCCGCAGCATGCTCACCCACCAGCAAGATGAAAACGATAATCCGGTGACGGAAGCGCTACGCATCAGTGATGAAGAGTATCACCAGTGGCAGAAAGGCATCAGCCAGGTGAGTTTGCCCGATCATGTGTTTGAGCTGATTTATCAGCTGCGCCAGCAGCTGGAAACGCTGCCTGACGCGCCTTACATCTCCGATCGTCGCTGGAAAAAAGCCATACACCTGCTGCAAGCCAGCGCCTTTTACAGCGGTCGCGTGACCATTGCGCCCATTGATATCATCTTGTTGAAAGATTGCCTGTGGCACGACGTCGCCTCGATGAAGATGTTAGATCGTGAAATCGATGTGCTGATGACGCAACACGCCTGGCAGCAGCAGCCACTGCTGCATAAGCTGCAGCAAATCAAAGCCCGTCGTCTGGCACTGCAACAGCAGCAGAGCGTGGCGCAAGCGCTGACTTTGGAAAAACACAGCGGCATGTTTAGCCGCAAACCGCATTACGAACTGCCTGCTGCCATCACCGACGAGCAACTAACTTTGATGCTGCAACAGCCGCTGACGTTGCACGATATGCAGGTGACGCATGTTCTGATTGGCCATGAGGCGCTTAATCAGTGGTTGCTGAAAGGCGGTGAAATCCGCGGAAAGTTGAACGGTATCGGTTTTGGCCAGACGCTCGATCTGCTGGTGGACGCGCATCATTGCCTGACGCTGCGCGATGTCAGCCTGCAATCCACGCGCTTAACCCTTCCCGGAGCCAGTAGCAGCAGCGACATGCCGCAGGAAATTCTGGATGAGTATGATGCGCTGGATACCCAGCTGCGCGCGCAGCGCACGCTGTTCAGCCAGCATCAGCGCTGCCTGTTTATTAGCGATGACTGGCTGGCACGTATTGAAACCAGCCTGCAGGACGTGGCGGAACAGCTGAAACAGGCGCGTAAATGATCTCACTGGAGACGCTGAGCACGCTGCTATCGATTGGCGAAACGGAGTTAATCGAAGAGTTGATTCTGGCCCTGCTCGCGTCGCCACAGCTGGCGCTGTTTTTTGAAAAGTTTCCGCGCATGAAACAAGCGTTAATGCGCGATTTACCTCGCTGGCGTACCGAGATCGCTGAACAGATGAAAACCACGCCGGTGCCGGAAGCGCTGGCGCAGGAGTTTCAGCTGTTTCAGCAAATGCAATTGATCAGCACGCAGGATTTCAGCCACCAGCTTCCCCACATCATGTCGCAGCTAAATGGCCTGCCGTCGCCATTTCTCGAAGAAGCCAGCAAACTGCTGCTGCACAACGAAACAGAACAACTGAGCAATGCCCAGCACACACTGTTTTTGCAACGCTGGCGACTCAGCCTGACGCTGCAAACGCTCACGCTCAACGAAACCCTTCTTGAGGAGCAGCGCGAACGTCTGATGGCCGAGTTGCAGCAACGGATGGCAATCAGTGGCCAGCTGGCGCCAATCCTTACCGACGATGATGAAGCCGCAGCCGGACGTTTGTGGGATATGAGCAAAGCGTCACTTCAGCACGGTGATTATGAGCTGATTGTGCAATATGGCGATTTCCTCGCACAGCAGCCGGAATTAATGAAACTGGCGCAGCAGTTGGGCCGCAGCCGCGAAGCCAAATCGGTGCCGTCGCAGGATGCACCGCTGGAAGCATTCCACCAGCTGGTGCGCGAGCCTGATCATGTGCCGGAAGAGGTCAGCGGCATTCATCAGAGCGATGACGTACTGCGTCTGTTGCCGCCGGAGCTGGCGGCGTTGAGCATCAGTGAGCTGGAGCTGGAGTTTTATCGCCGTCTGGTGGAAAAGCGCCTGCTGACTTACCAGTTACAAGGCGATGCGTGGCACGAGAAAGTCACACTGCGCCCGGTGAGCCATCAGCAGCATGAAGAGCAACCGCGCGGGCCATTTATCGTCTGCGTCGATACTTCGGGTTCAATGGGAGGATTCAACGAACGCTGCGCCAAAGCCTTCTGCCTTGCGCTGTTAAAGGTGGCATTAGCCGATAAACGTCGTTGCTACATCATGTTGTTCGCCCACGAAGTGATTGGTTACGAACTGACTGCCGATAGCGGTATCGAACAGGCTATCCGTTTCCTTAGCCAGCGTTTTCGCGGCGGCACCGATCTGGCTGCTTGTCTTGCTGCGGTGGTTAAACGTATGGAAGGGAGTATCTGGGATGAGGCCGATGCGGTGATCGTCTCGGACTTCATCGCACAGCGGTTGCCGGATGACACCATCAATGCCATCAAGCAACGTCAACGCCAGCATCAACAACGTTTCCACGCGGTGGCGATGTCGCTCCACGGCAAACCTGGCATTTTGCGTATCTTCGATCATATCTGGCGATTCGACACCGGCCTGAAAAGCCGCCTGCTGCGCCGCTGGAAACGCTAATTCATCTGACAGAAATGCTTATTTGCTATAGTGAATAGTTCGCACACTGAGCATCTGGAGCATCTTGTGAACACCGCCCAACTTCCTGCACCGACCCGCACTTTGCAGCTCTCCGGCCAAAACGCCGAACAAAAACGGAGCGAGCTGCTGGCCTATTTCACCCAAACCTGGGAACTGTACGAAAGCCTGTTTGATTGCCTTGCCGACGAACGCGCGTATTTCAACAAAGCGATCTCGTTGCGCCATCCGCTGATCTTCTACTTTGGCCACACCGCTACGTTCTACATGAATAAGCTGATGGCGGGTCGCTATCTGGATGATCGCGTGGACGATCGTATCGAAGCGATGATGGCAATCGGCGTGGATGAGATGAGCTGGGACGATCTCAACGACAGCCATTACGCCTGGCCGACTGTCGAAGAGGTGCGCGACTACCGCGGCAAAGTCAAAAATCTGGTCAGTGAGTTTATCCGTACTATGCCACTGGAACTGCCGATCACCTGGGAAAGCCCGGCGTGGGTGGTATTGATGGGCATTGAACATGAGCGTATCCATCTGGAAACCTCCAGCGTGCTGATCCGCCAGCTACCGATCGAATGGGTAAAACCGCAAGCGCATTGGCCGGTTTGTCCGCAGGCGCGCCACGATCGCGCATCGGTTCCGGATAACTCGCTGATTGCGATGCCTGGCGGTCGCGTGCAGCAAGGCAAAACAGATGACACCTACGGCTGGGATAACGAATACGGCAGTCAGCTAACCGAGCTTAAACCGTTTAAGGCCAGTAAAATGCTGGTCAGCAACGCTGAGTTTTATCGCTTTATCGCTGCTAACGGCTATCAGGATCAACGCTGGTGGGATGAGGAAGGCTGGGGCTGGCGTGAATTTTCTGGCGCGCAAATGCCCACCTTCTGGGTCGGCGAGATTACGCAACCCGATCAGCTGAAACTGCGCTTAATGGCTGAAGAAGTCGCTCTGCCGTGGGACTGGCCAGCGGAAGTGAATCAGCTTGAAGCCGCCGCGTTTTGTCGCTGGCTGGCGGAAGAGACGGGCAAATCTATTCAACTCCCTTGTGAAGCCGAATGGATGCAGTTACGCGAGCAGGTGAGCGGCGATCAGCCCGACTGGATCGACGCGCCCGGCAATATCAATCTGGCCTATTGGGCTTCATCCAGTCCGGTGGATCGCTTTGCGCAGGGCGAGTTTTTCGACATTGTTGGCAACGTCTGGCAGTGGACCACGACGCCGACCAACGGCTTCGAGGGTTTCAAGGTCCATCCGCTGTATGACGATTTCTCGACGCCGACCTTTGATGGTAAACACGCGCTGATCAAAGGCGGCAGCTGGATTTCCACTGGCAACGAGGCGTTGAAATCGGCTCGTTATGCCTTCCGCCGTCATTTCTTCCAGCACGCCGGTTTCCGCTATGTGGTCTCCTCACATGAAGAGACCATGGCACTCAATCCGTATGAAACGGACAGCATGGTGTCGCAGTATCTCGATTTCCAGTACGGACCGGGCTACTACAACGTGCCGAATTACGCCGTGGCGCTGGTGGAAAAACTGCTGCCGCACTGCAAACAACGTGGTGTGGCACTGGATCTCGGCTGCGCTACCGGCCGTGCCAGTTTTGAACTGGCACGCCATTTCGCGACGGTCACAGGCATGGACTATTCCGCGCGCTTTATTGATGTAGCGCTGCAGCTGACATCCGGAGAGGACTTCCGCTATGTGGTGCCGGAAGAGGGCGAGCTGGTGGAATATCGCCAGGTGCGCCTGAAGGACGTCAATATTAGTGACGAGCAAGCGGCGCGCATTCAGTTTGTGCAGGGCGACGCCTGTAATCTTAAACCGCAGCCGGATCGTTACGATCTGGTGTTGGCTTCAAACCTGATCGATCGTCTGCGTCAGCCAAAACGTTTCCTGCAGGACGTCATCCCAATGATCCGCTCTGGCGGGCTTTTGGTGCTTTCATCGCCTTATACCTGGCTGGAGGAATTCACGCCGAAGGAGAACTGGCTGGGCGGCGTGCGTGAGAACGGTGAAGCTTTGACGACCTATCAGGCATTGCAGCGTTTGCTGCGTGATGCCTTTGAAGAAGTGGTGCCGCCGCAGGATGTACCGTTTGTGATCCGCGAGACGGCGCGCAAGTATCAACATACCGAAGCGCAGCTCACAATCTGGCGTAAGCGATAAAAAAAGCGTGCAGACTGCGGCTACCACGCGGTCTGCACCTTGCCTGTACTGCTAATTTGCTGCACATTCTCCACTGTTCATAGAAGAAGAACTTAAAGAGGATGGATGATGGCAGAACAACTGCAACTGGATAACCTTGATCGCGGCATTCTCAATGCGCTGCTGGAAAACGCGCGCACCGCATATGCCGAGCTGGCCAAACAGTTCAATGTCAGCCCCGGCACCATTCACGTACGCGTAGAAAAAATGCGCCAGGCAGGCATTATCCTGGGCACTCGCGTAGAAATCGATCCTCGTCAGTTGGGTTTTGATGTGTGCTGTTTTATCGGCATCATTCTGAAAAGCGCCCGCGATTATCCCGCAGCACTCAGCAAGCTGGAGGCGTTGGATGAAGTGGTAGAAGCCTGGTACACCACCGGCCACTACAGCATCTTTATTAAGGTGATGTGCCGATCCATCGATGCACTGCAGCAGGTGTTGATCAATAAGATCCAGACCATAGACGAAATCCAGTCCACCGAAACCCTGATCTCGTTGCAAAACCCGATCATGCGTACCATCAAGCCGTAATTCCCTCTCTTTCCTGTGCACAACCTTTTCCCTGGCGGATCACTTGCGTGATGCGCCTTGTCGCCTGATGCTTTCTGTTATTAACCCTGTTTTCCACAGGTGGATCACGGCTTGATCACAGCGTACAATGCTCGCCTTTAGTGCGGGAGAACATCATGGCCGATATTACCTTAATCAGTGGCAGTACCCTTGGCAGCGCCGAATATGTCGCTGAACATCTGGAAGCAAAACTGCAGGAAGCGGGCTTTTCAACCGAGGTGCTGCACGGGCCAGAGCTGGATGAACTGCCTCAGAATGGGATCTGGCTGATTGTGACGTCCACGCACGGTGCGGGCGAACTGCCAGACAATCTGCTTCCTTTATATGAAGCCTTGCAGGAGACGCAGCCGGACCTTTCTGCCGTACGTTATGGCGCAGTGGGTATCGGTAACCATGAATACGACCTTTTCTGCGGGGCCATTAAGCTGCTGGAAGAGCAACTCAACCAATTAGGCGCCAAACGTATTGGCGATCGCCTGGAGATCGATGTTCTCGAACATGAGATTCCTGAAGATCCGGCTGAAGTGTGGGTTGAGACCTGGAAAACGCAGATTTAAGACGATCCAGCATGGTGGGGGATCGGGAAAAGTGAACGATCCCCAGTTTATTTCGCTGTTTTATTGTTTTTTTTACGCCGCTATCTGTGGATAACATAGCCATAATCTTGCGTATAACCGGTAGTTATCCCAATAACAACCCATGCTGCTTTTTTCAGCTGTGCATAAGTGGCCATTTAGATCCCAGCTTATACGGATCAGGAACACCGATCATTCACAGCAAACGATCCTCTCTAATCCTCTGTTAATACTTTGCTTTTCCGGGTTATCAACAGACCAGGGCGATCCTAATAAGAGATCTAACAGAGAGATCATATAAAAGAATAAAGATCCTTTCTTTTAAACCGCAGGATCCCGCGGCTTTCGCAGTCGACAGAATTTCAGTAGAATCCACCGCCCAGGGCAACGATCCCTGTCCGAACATTAACGAGGACCCACTTCATGTTTTATCCAGATCCTTTTGACGTCATCGTAATCGGTGGTGGTCATGCGGGCACAGAAGCCGCGATGGCCGCTGCCCGAATGGGTCAGCAAACGCTGTTACTCACCCATAACATTGATACGCTTGGACAAATGTCCTGCAACCCGGCGATTGGTGGCATTGGGAAAGGACACCTGGTGAAGGAAGTGGATGCCTTAGGCGGTTTGATGGCGACGGCAATTGATCAGGCCGGCATTCAGTTTAGGATACTAAACGCGAGCAAAGGTCCTGCCGTACGGGCAACCCGCGCTCAGGCAGACCGCGTGCTCTATCGCCAGGCCGTGCGTATGGCGTTGGAGAACCAGCCGAACCTGATGATCTTCCAGCAGGCCGTTGACGATCTGATTGTGGAGAACGATCGCGTCGTCGGTGCTGTCACGCAGATGGGCCTGAAATTCCGTGCCAAAAGTGTGGTGCTGACGGTTGGGACATTCCTCGATGGCAAAATCCATATTGGTCTGGATAACTACAGCGGTGGCCGTGCAGGCGATCCGCCATCTATTCCACTGGCGAAGCGCCTGCGTGCTTTGCCGCTGCGCGTAAATCGTCTGAAAACCGGTACGCCGCCGCGTATTGACGCACGCACCATCGATTTTTCGGTGCTGACACCGCAGCATGGCGATACGCTAATGCCAGTGTTCTCGTTCATGGGCAATGTTTCACAGCACCCGCAACAAGTGCCGTGCTGGATCACCCATACCAACGAACAAACGCACGATGTGATCCGCAATAACCTTGATCGCAGCCCGATGTATGCCGGGATCATCGAAGGGATCGGACCACGTTACTGCCCATCGATCGAAGACAAAGTGATGCGCTTTGCCGATCGTAATGCGCATCAGATCTTCCTTGAACCGGAAGGGCTCACCAGCAACGAGATCTACCCGAACGGTATCTCCACCAGCTTGCCATTTGATGTGCAGATGCAGATCGTCCGCTCAATGAAAGGTCTGGAGAACGCGAAGATTGTGCGCCCAGGCTATGCCATCGAGTACGATTTCTTCGATCCGCGCGATCTGAAGCCGACGCTGGAAAGTAAATTTATCCAAGGCCTGTTCTTTGCCGGACAGATCAACGGCACCACCGGTTATGAAGAAGCTGCGGCGCAGGGCTTGCTGGCCGGTTTGAACGCTGCACGTGCCTCAGCAGACAAAGAGGGCTGGGCGCCACGTCGCGACCAGGCTTATCTCGGTGTGCTGGTTGACGATCTCTGCACGCTCGGCACCAAAGAGCCGTACCGCATGTTTACCTCGCGCGCGGAATATCGTTTGATGCTGCGTGAAGACAACGCCGATCTGCGTCTGACAGAAAAAGGCCGCGAGTTGGGTCTGGTCGATGATGCTCGTTGGGCGCGTTATAACCAGAAGCTGGAATTGATTGAGCAAGAGCGCCAGCGTCTGCGCGATCTGTGGGTACATCCGAAATCAGACAATGTGGGCGAAGTGAATAGCGTAATCAGTGCGCCACTGACGAAAGAAGCCAGCGGTGAAGATCTGTTGCGTCGCCCGGAAATGACCTACGAGCTGCTGATGACGTTACCGAGTTATGGCCCGGCATTATCTGACGAGCAATCTGCAGAGCAGGTTGAGATTCAGGTGAAGTATGAAGGGTACATTGCACGCCAGCAGGAAGAAATTGACCGCCAGCAACGCAACGAAAACACCTTGCTGCCTGGCGATCTCGACTATCGTCAGGTTAATGGCTTGTCGAATGAAGTGATCGCCAAACTCAACGATCACAAACCTACCTCCATTGGGCAGGCCTCGCGTATTTCAGGTATTACACCAGCAGCGATCTCCATTTTGCTGATTTACCTGAAAAAACAGGGCCTGCTGCGTAAAAGTGCCTGATCGACCCTGGGGCGAGGTCACTCGCCCCCGTTTATGGAACGTTCCTTGTGATTAACAAACTCTCCCAGCTGCTCGATGCGGCAAATATTTCTCTTACCGATCAACAAAAACAGCAGCTCGTCGGCTATGTAGAATTGCTGCATAAGTGGAACAAGGCGTACAACCTGACATCGGTGCGCGATCCGCAGCAGATGCTGGTGCGCCATATTCTCGACAGCGTGGTCGTCGAACCACATTTACAAGGCGAGCGCTTTATTGATGTGGGCACCGGGCCGGGTCTGCCAGGGATTCCGTTAGCCATTGTCCGTCCACAGGCGCATTTCACGCTACTGGATAGCCTGGGAAAACGCATCCGTTTCCTGCGTCAGGTACAACATGAGTTAGGGCTCACTAACATCACCCCGGTACAAAGTCGTGTGGAAGAGTTCCCTGCAGAGCCACCGTTTGATGGCGTTATCAGCCGTGCCTTTGCTTCGCTGGAAGACATGCTGAACTGGTGCCATCATTTGCCGGGCACCTCAGGCCGCTTCTACGCACTGAAGGGCGTGCGTCCGGATGATGAAATTTCAGCCTTGCCTGCGGGCTTTGTGGTGGAGAAGATTGAATCTCTGCATGTGCCAGAACTGGATGGTGAACGTCATTTAGTGGTGCTGTCTCGCCAATAGCCATAAAAAAGGTGCGGATTTAACACCCGCCGCACCTTTAGTCAGTGAAAACGTCCTGAATAAAAAAACAGCAGTTGAACACTTTTAGTCAAAAGCTTTTATTCGGCAGGGCAGGGTGAGACGGTTAACAAGCGCCACGGAAATTATCCGAAAAGCTCTGTTACATTTAACGAACATTTCACATTTCATTATCACTTAGATCACTTTATTGGCTGTATTTACCTGCGCAAATAGTCACGTCAGAAAATATAACTCTGCAATAAATCGGCGTGCGTAATATCAGTTTTACGTTTTTATTGCGATGTACGATGTCAATAGAGTGTTTTTATCGAAAATCATGAGTTGATGCCGGGTGGATAATTCTATCCTGATGATAAAAAACAGCTTTCATCACTTTTGAAATCTTAAAATTCATGCTTAAAACAAATTCATTCGCTAGCCTATTGCCTATAATGTGATCTGAAGCACGCTTTAAAAGCAAGCCAACAAGGCAATTTCAGCGATTTAGCTGAGCCATAGTGGAAGGTGATGTTTTGAAAAATAGCCCTCCAGAAAGAAATTTAAATAATTGTTCACCTTTTCGCTACTTACCGATTGAAATCGCAGGTGGCGCCCGTATAATTTGCACGGCTTTTGCTGCTTGACTCAAATGAGTAAAGGCAGTCTTATACGACACGCGACATACCCCGTTCGGGGCAGGAGAGTTCAACGCCATGTCAGTGTCTCTTTACAGTGTGAAATTAGCCCGGACCGTGCTGGTGATCCAGTTGGTGACGTTTGTCATCATCGGTGCACTCTTTACTCTGAAAGATGTTATCTGGGGCGCCTCCGCCATCGCGGGTGGAGCGGCAGCCTGGCTGCCGAATGTGTTGTTTATGTTTTTAGCCTGGCGCCTGCAGGATCAAACGCCTGCCAAAGGTCGTGTGGCCTGGAGCTTCGCCCTCGGTGAAGTGTTGAAGGTCTTCACGACAGTCATTCTTCTCATGGTGGCGTTAGGTGTGTTTGGAGCGGTCTTCTGGCCACTCGCAATCACTTGGTTATCGGTGCTGGTGGTGCAGATCGTCGCGCCGGCTGTAATTAACAACAAAGGGTAAGAGGCATCATGGCTGCTGGAGAAATCTCTACTCCGCAAGAATACATAGGTCACCACCTGAATAACCTTCAGCTGGACCTGCGTACTTTCGAGTTGGTGAATCCGCACGACGCTCCTGCGACGTTCTGGGTATTAAATATCGATTCCATGTTTTTCTCTGTGGTACTGGGACTGCTTTTCCTGGTGTTGTTCCGTAAAGTGGCAAAAAGCGCCACCAGCGGTGTGCCAGGGAAACTTCAAGCGGCTATCGAACTGGTTGTCGGTTTCGTTGATAACAACGTTCGCGACATGTACCACGGTAAAAGCAAACTTATCGCCCCGCTGGCTCTGACAATTTTTGTCTGGGTCTTCCTGATGAACTTCATGGATCTGCTGCCTATCGATTTGCTGCCGTTTATCGGTGAGCACTATCTTGGCCTGCCAGCGCTGCGCGTTGTGCCGTCTGCAGATGTGAACATCACGCTATCTATGGCGTTGGGCGTCTTTATTTTGATTCTGTTCTACAGCATCAAAATGAAAGGCATTGGCGGCTTCACCAAAGAACTGACGCTGCAGCCTTTTAATCACCCGATCTTCATCCCAATCAACCTGATTCTTGAAGGTGTTAGCCTGCTGTCTAAACCGGTTTCACTCGGTCTGCGACTGTTCGGCAACATGTATGCGGGTGAACTGATCTTTATCCTGATTGCCGGCTTGCTGCCGTGGTGGTCGCAGTGGTTGTTGAATGTGCCATGGGCCATTTTCCACATCCTGATCATTTCGCTGCAGGCTTTCATTTTCATGGTCCTCACGATTGTCTATCTGTCGATGGCATCTGAAGAACATTGATTTTTTTATCTCAACACTAAGCTTTTAACTGAAACAAACTGGAGACTGTCATGGAAAACCTGAATATGGATCTGCTGTACATGGCTGCCGCTGTGATGATGGGCCTGGCGGCAATCGGTGCTGCGATCGGTATCGGCATCCTCGGAGGCAAATTCCTGGAAGGCGCTGCGCGTCAACCGGATCTGATTCCTCTGCTGCGTACGCAGTTCTTTGTTGTAATGGGTCTGGTGGATGCAATCCCAATGATCGCTGTAGGTCTGGGTCTCTACGTGATGTTTGCGGTCGCCTAAACCTGGTAGCCTTGTTCACTCATGGCACCCGGTGTGATGAGGAACGGATTCTGCCGTTTATCGCTGATAGCGGCAGAGCAAGTTAACTTAATAAGAGGCATTGTGCTGTGAACATTAATGCAACAATCCTCGGCCAGGCCATCGCGTTCATTCTGTTTGTCGCGTTCTGCATGAAGTACGTATGGCCGCCGATCATGGCTGCCATCGAAAAGCGCCAGAAAGAAATTGCTGATGGCCTTGCTTCTGCTGAGCGCGCGAAGAAAGATTTAGATCTCGCGCAGGCCAATGCGACCGACCAGCTGAAAAAAGCGAAAGAAGACGCTCAGGTCATTATCGAGCAGGCGAACAAACGCCGTGCACAGATTCTGGACGAAGCGAAAACCGAAGCTGAGACTGAACGTAACCGCATCGTGGCACAAGCGCAGGCAGAAATCGAAGCCGAGCGTTCACGTGCCCGTGAAGAGCTGCGTAAGCAAGTCGCGTTGCTGGCATTAGCTGGCGCCGAGAAAATCATCGAACGTTCCGTGGATGAAGCTGCTAACAGCGACATCGTTGATAAACTGGTCGCTGAACTGTAAGGAGGGAGGGGCTGATGTCTGATCTGATTACTGTAGCTCGCCCCTACGCCAAAGCAGCTTTTGACTTTGCTGTTGAGCATCAAAGTATCGATCGCTGGCAGACTATGCTGGCGTTTGCCGCTGAAGTGGCTCGCAACGAACAGATGGCAGATCTTCTTTCCGGTGCGCTCGCGCCGGAAGCTTTGTCTGCTTCTTTCAACGCGGTATGTGGCGATCAACTTGATGAACCCGCTCAGAACCTGATTAAGGTAATGGCGGAAAACGGACGTTTGACAGCACTTCCAGCGGTACTGGAACAGTACATCCAACTGCGCGACGCTTATGAAGCGACCGCCGAAGTGGATGTGATTTCTGCCAGTACCCTGAGTGACAGCCAGCTGAATAAAATCAGCGCCGCGATGGAAAAACGTCTGTCACGCAAAGTTAAGCTGAATTGCAAAATTGACAAGTCTGTAATGGCAGGTGTGGTTATCCGTGCGGGTGACCTGGTCATTGATGGTAGCGTACGCGGCCGTCTTGATCGTCTGGCAGACGTCTTGCAGTCTTAAGGGGACTGGAGCATATGCAACTGAATTCCACCGAAATCAGCGAACTGATCAAGCAGCGCATTGCTCAGTTCAATGTGGTGAGCGAAGCTCACAACGAAGGTACTATTGTTTCTGTAAGTGACGGTATCATCCGCGTACACGGCCTGGCCGATGTGATGCAGGGTGAGATGATTGCCCTGCCGGGCAACCGTTACGCTATCGCACTGAACCTCGAGCGTGACTCGGTTGGTGCAGTAGTGATGGGTCCGTACGCTGACCTCGCCGAAGGCATGAAGGTTAAATGTACTGGCCGTATTCTTGAAGTTCCAGTTGGCCGTGGCCTGCTGGGCCGTGTGGTGAACACCCTGGGTGCACCGATCGACGGTAAAGGCGCAATCGAAAACGACGGCTTCTCGCCTGTTGAAGTGATTGCACCGGGCGTTATCGACCGTCAGTCAGTAGACCAGCCTGTTCAGACCGGTTACAAATCTGTCGATGCGATGATTCCAATCGGCCGTGGCCAGCGTGAGCTGATCATCGGTGACCGTCAGACCGGTAAAACCGCAATGGCAATCGACGCCATCATCAACCAGCGCGATTCAGGCATCAAGTGTGTCTACGTTGCGATTGGCCAGAAAGCGTCAACCATTTCTAACGTGGTACGTAAGCTGGAAGAACACGGCGCGTTGGCTAACACCATCGTCGTTGTGGCTTCTGCTTCTGAATCCGCTGCACTGCAATACCTGGCGCCATACGCCGGTTGCGCAATGGGTGAGTACTTCCGTGACCGCGGTGAAGATGCCCTGATCGTATACGATGACCTGTCTAAGCAGGCTGTTGCTTACCGTCAGATTTCACTGCTGCTGCGCCGTCCACCAGGTCGTGAAGCATTCCCTGGCGACGTGTTCTATCTCCACTCTCGTCTGCTGGAGCGTGCATCACGCGTTAGCGCTGACTACGTTGAGCGCTTCACCAACGGTGAAGTGAAAGGCCAGACCGGTTCTCTGACCGCGCTGCCAATCATCGAAACTCAGGCGGGTGACGTTTCTGCGTTCGTTCCGACCAACGTAATCTCGATTACTGATGGTCAGATCTTCCTGGAATCAAACCTGTTCAACTCTGGTATTCGTCCAGCCGTTAACCCGGGTATCTCTGTATCCCGTGTTGGTGGTGCTGCACAGACCAAGATCATCAAGAAACTGTCCGGTGGTATCCGTACCGCGCTGGCACAGTATCGTGAACTGGCTGCGTTCTCTCAGTTCGCATCTGATCTGGATGATGCAACCCGTAAACAGCTGAGCCACGGTCAGAAAGTGACCGAGCTGCTGAAACAGAAACAGTATGCGCCGATGTCTGTCGCGCAACAGGGTCTGGTGCTGTTTGCTGCTGAGCGCGGCTTCCTGAACGACGTTGAACTGGCGAAAATCGGTAGCTTCGAAGCCGCCCTGCTGGCGTTCGCGGATCGCGACCACGCTGAGCTGATGGCTGAAATCAACCAAGCGGGCAACTTTAACAACGACATCGAAGCGAAGCTGAAAGGCCTCCTCGAAACGTTTAAAGCAACCCAGTCCTGGTAATGTCTGGCGGCTTGTCTGAAAAGGCAGGCCGCAAGGCTTTGAGGAGAAGCTAATGGCCGGTGCAAAAGAAATACGTACCAAGATTGGAAGCGTAAAAAATACGCAGAAGATCACCAAAGCGATGGAAATGGTCGCCGCCTCCAAAATGCGTAAAACGCAGGAACGCATGGCGGCCAGCCGTCCGTATGCAGATACCATGCGCAAAGTGATTGGTCACCTTGCTCTCGGTAATCTGGAATACAAGCACCCTTACCTGGATGAGCGTGACGTTAAGCGCGTCGGCTACCTGGTCGTTTCGACTGACCGCGGGCTTTGTGGTGGTTTGAACATTAACCTGTTCAAAAAATTGCTGGCAGATATGAAGGGCTGGGCTGATAAAGGTGTACAGAGCGATCTGGCCGTTATTGGTTCTAAAGGCAATTCATTCTTCGGCTCTGTCGGTGGCAACATCGTGGCACAGGTCACTGGTATGGGCGACAAGCCTGCACTGTCTGATCTTATCGGCCCGGTAAAAGTGATGTTGCAGGCCTATGATGAAGGTCGCATCGACAAGCTGTATATCGTCAGCAACAAGTTTAATAACACCATGTCTCAGACTCCGACCATTACCCAACTGCTGCCGTTACCGCCAGCGGAAGGTGAAGAAGAGATGAAGGCGAAGACCTGGGATTACCTGTACGAACCCGATCCGAAAGCGCTGCTGGATACCCTGCTGCGCCGTTATGTCGAATCGCAGGTTTATCAGGGTGTGGTGGAAAACCTGGCCAGTGAGCAGGCTGCACGTATGGTGGCAATGAAAGCTGCAACCGATAACGGCGGAAACCTGATCAAAGAGCTGCAGTTGGTTTACAACAAAGCTCGTCAGGCCAGCATCACCCAGGAACTTACCGAGATCGTCTCGGGAGCCTCCGCGGTTTAACCAGGCATATATCCTGTCGCGCGAGCGCGGCCGGATATTCTCGTATTAGGTAGAGGATTCAAGATGGCAGCTGGAAAGATTGTCCAGATTATCGGCGCCGTAGTTGACGTCGAATTCCCTCAGGACGCGGTACCGCAGGTATATAGCGCGCTTGAGGTTCAAAATGGTGACGCTCGTCTGGTGCTGGAAGTTCAGCAGCAGCTGGGTGGTGGCGTGGTTCGTACCATCGCCATGGGTACTTCTGACGGCCTGAAGCGCGGTCTGCAAGTTACCGACCTGAAAAAACCGATCCAGGTACCGGTTGGTAAAGCAACCCTCGGCCGTATCATGAACGTATTGGGCGAACCAATCGACATGAAAGGCGACCTGCAGAATGACGACGGCACCACCGTAGAGGTTTCCTCTATTCACCGTGCTGCGCCTTCTTATGAAGATCAGTCTAACTCGCAAGAGCTGCTGGAAACCGGCATCAAGGTTATCGACCTGATGTGTCCGTTCGCTAAGGGCGGTAAAGTCGGTCTGTTCGGTGGTGCGGGTGTAGGTAAAACCGTAAACATGATGGAGCTGATCCGTAACATCGCGGCTGAGCACTCAGGTTACTCGGTATTTGCTGGTGTGGGTGAGCGTACTCGTGAGGGTAACGACTTCTACCACGAAATGACTGACTCCAACGTTATCGATAAAGTAGCGCTGGTGTATGGCCAGATGAACGAGCCGCCGGGTAACCGTCTGCGCGTAGCACTGACCGGTCTGACCATGGCGGAGAAATTCCGTGATGAAGGCCGTGACGTTCTGCTGTTCATCGACAACATCTACCGTTACACCCTGGCCGGTACTGAAGTATCAGCACTGCTGGGTCGTATGCCATCTGCGGTAGGCTACCAGCCAACGCTGGCAGAAGAGATGGGTGTGTTGCAGGAGCGTATTACCTCCACTAAGACCGGTTCAATCACCTCTGTACAGGCCGTTTACGTTCCTGCGGATGACTTGACTGACCCGTCACCAGCAACCACCTTTGCTCACTTAGACTCAACCGTTACGCTGAGCCGTCAGATCGCCTCTCTGGGTATCTACCCAGCCGTTGACCCGCTGGATTCTACCAGCCGTCAGCTGGATCCACTGATCGTGGGTCAGGAGCACTACGACGTTGCGCGTGGCGTGCAGTCTCTGCTGCAGCGTTACCAGGAACTGAAAGACATCATCGCCATCCTCGGTATGGACGAGCTGTCTGAAGAAGACAAACTGTTGGTGGCACGTGCGCGTAAGATTCAGCGCTTCCTGTCTCAGCCGTTCTTCGTTGCTGAAGTCTTCACCGGTTCTCCAGGTAAGTACGTGACCCTGAAAGACACTATTCGTGGCTTCAAAGGCATCATGGAAGGCGAATTCGACCACCTGCCAGAGCAGGCGTTCTACATGGTCGGCGCTATCGAAGAAGCTGTAGAAAAAGCGAAGAAACTGTAATAACGGTTTCCCAGGAGGAATAGTATGGCTATGACTTATCATCTGGACGTTGTCAGCGCGGAGCAGCAAATGTTCTCCGGTCTGGTTGAGCGTATCCAGGTGTCAGGTAGCGAAGGTGAGCTGGGTATTTACCCTGGCCACGCCCCGCTGCTGACAGCCATCAAGCCTGGTATGATTCGCATCGTGAAGCAGCACGGCGAAGAGGAGTATATCTACCTCTCTGGCGGCGTGCTGGAAGTACAGCCGGGCAGCACGACCGTTCTGGCCGACACCGCGATTCGCGGTGAAGACCTCGACGAAGCGCGCGCGCTGGAAGCGAAACGTAAAGCAGAAGAGCACATGAACAGCAGCCACGGTGACGTGGACTATGCTCAGGCCTCTGCGGAACTGGCGAAAGCTATCGCGAAACTGCGTGTAATCGAGCTGACCAAGAAAGCGATGTAATCAGGCTTTATGCGTCACGAAATGCCAGCCCATAGGGTTGGCATTTTTTTTATCTGCGATAAGTCCCCCCGCTTTGGGTGAGTGCGATGTTATCGTGCTCAGCCGACCGATTGCATCGGCAAAATGCATCGTGTGATGCCCTGGCCGGAACTGGTTTTATCCACGATCATCCTTTCATCTTTATCCGCTAATTTCGCCCCGAGAAAAATGTAGTAATCTCAGGGGTAAACCTTACACTTTCGAAAGTTAAATTGAGTCTGGATAGTTATGTCTACAAGCGCGATGAGTGTGGTGATCCTGGCCGCTGGCAAAGGCACCCGAATGTATTCCGATCTGCCGAAAGTTCTGCATACCCTGGCAGGCAAACCAATGGTTCAGCATGTGATCGATGCCGCGACCGGCCTCGGTGCCCAGCAGGTGCATCTGGTGTACGGTCACGGCGGCGGTTTACTGCAAGAGAAACTGGCCCACAACACCTTGAACTGGGTATTGCAGGCTGAACAGCTGGGTACCGGCCATGCGATGCAGCAGGCGGCACCTTTCTTTGCTGATGACGAAGATATTTTGATGCTGTACGGCGACGTACCGCTGATCTCCCAACCGACATTGCAACGCCTGCGTGATGCCAAACCTGAAGGCGGCATCGGTTTGCTCACGGTGGTGCTGGATAATCCGACCGGTTATGGGCGCATTGTGCGTGAAAATGGCACGGTGACGGGCATTGTTGAGCAGAAAGATGCCTCAGCCGAACAGCTGAAAATCCCTGAGATCAACACCGGCATTCTGATTGCTAACGGCGGGGACTTGAAACGCTGGCTAGCACAGCTGAATAACAACAATGCGCAGGGTGAATTCTATATCACTGACATCATTGCCATGGCGCATCATGAAGGCCGCGTGATCAATGCGGTGCACCCGGCCCGTATCAGCGAAACCGATGGCGTGAACAATCGTCTGCAGCTGGCCACGCTTGAGCGCGCATATCAGAGCGAGCGGGCAGAACAACTGCTGCTGGCGGGCGTCATGCTGCGCGATCCTGCTCGTTTCGACCTGCGCGGAACGCTGCAACATGGACGTGACGTCGAAATCGATACCAACGTTATCATCGAAGGCACGGTGACATTGGGCAACCGCGTCAGGATAGGCGCTGGGTGCATCATCAAAAACAGCGTGATTGGCGATGATTGCGAAATCAGCCCTTATTCAGTCATCGAAGATGCCTCTTTAGCCGTTGCCTGCACCGTAGGCCCGTTCGCGCGTCTGCGCCCTGGCAGCGAGTTGGCAGAAGAGGCGCACGTTGGCAATTTCGTTGAGATGAAAAAAGCCACCTTGGGCAAAGGCTCTAAAGCTGGCCATCTCTCTTATCTCGGTGACGCCGAAATTGGCGCGGGTGTGAATATCGGTGCAGGCACCATTACCTGTAACTACGATGGCGCGAATAAATCGAAGACCATTATCGGCGACAACGTGTTTGTCGGCTCCGATACCCAGCTGGTGGCTCCGGTCACCGTCGCGGCTGGCGCGACCATCGCAGCAGGCACTACGGTAATGAAAGATGTCACCGCAGCCGATTTGGTCTACAACCGTAAAGAACAGAATCAGAAGTCTGGCTGGCAGCGTCCGGTTAAGAAAAAATAAATTTTAAGGGTCGGCAAAGATCGGCCCGTGAAAAAAAACTACCCGAAATCATTCGAGTTTCAGAAAGGTGGCAAGCGCGAATCCTCAGGAGCTGACTGAAGTCAGTGACTGAGGTGAATGCGCCTGGCCAACGCACCTGAAATTTGAAGTATGAAGGGTAAATCCCCACTCTCTACAAGGCTCGGGGAAATCAGGTCAGAAGACAACGCAATGGCCGAAAGCCATGAAGTCAGGAAACTATTATGTGTGGAATTGTTGGTGCAGTAGCGCAGCGTGATATCGCAGAAATTCTGCTGGAAGGTCTGCGTCGTCTTGAGTATCGCGGTTATGACTCTGCGGGTCTGGCCGTTGTCGATCGCCAGGGACATATGACGCGTCTGCGTCGTCTTGGCAAAGTGGCTAATCTGGCAGAAGCGGCAGAGCAGCAACCACTGGTGGGCGGAACGGGTATTGCTCATACGCGTTGGGCCACTCATGGTGAGCCGTCAGAAGCCAATGCGCACCCGCATGTCTCTGAGCACATCATTATTGTGCACAACGGTATTATCGAAAACCATGAGCCATTGCGTGCTCAGATGATCGAACGTGGCTACCACTTTGCCTCAGAAACCGACACCGAAGTGGTGGCGCACCTGGTGCATTGGGAGCAGAAGCAGGGCGGCACGCTGCGCGAAGTGGTGCTGCGTGTGATCCCGCAACTGCGTGGTGCTTATGGCATGGTGATCATGGACAGCCGCGATCCCTCCGTGCTGGTGGCCGCCCGTTCTGGTAGCCCCTTGGTGATTGGCCGTGGCGTGGGTGAAAACTTTATCGCTTCTGACCAACTGGCGCTGCTGCCGGTGACCCGCCGCTTTATGTACCTGGAAGAGGGCGATATCGCTGAGATTACGCGCCGTGAAGTCACCATCATCGATCGTGATGGCAAGCCAGCCAAACGCGCGGAAATCGAATCCACCGCGCAGTACGATGCCGGTGATAAAGGTGCCTATCGTCACTACATGCAGAAAGAGATCTACGAGCAGCCGAACGCGATTAAAAACACCATCACCGGTCGCTTTAATCATGGGCAAATCGATCTCAGCGAACTGGGTGCCAATGCCGAAGCCTTGCTGAGCAAGGTTGAGCACATCCAGATTATCGCCTGCGGTACCTCGTATAACTCCGGGATGGTGTCGCGCTACTGGTTTGAGTCGCTGGCCAACATTCCTTGCGATGTGGAAATCGCCTCCGAATTCCGCTATCGCAAATCCGCTGTGCGTAAAAACAGCCTGCTAATCACCCTGTCGCAATCGGGTGAAACCGCCGATACGCTGGCCGCACTGCGTCTGTCAAAAGAACTGGGTTATCTTGGATCGCTGGCCATTTGTAACGTTGCCGGCTCTTCACTGGTGCGTGAATCCGATCTGGCGCTGATGACCAAAGCCGGCACCGAAATTGGTGTGGCCTCGACCAAAGCCTTCACCACGCAATTGGCGGTGTTGCTGATGCTGGTGGCGAAACTGGGTCGTCTGCACGGTATGAAGCCGGAAACTGAACACGAGATCGTGCATGCGCTGCAGGCCTTACCGAGCCGTATTGAGCAGATGCTGGCACAAGACAAAGTGATTGAAAGCCTGGCCGAAGGTTTCTCGGATAAGCATCATGCGTTGTTCCTGGGTCGTGGCGATCAGTATCCGATCGCGATGGAAGGGGCGCTGAAGCTGAAAGAGATCTCCTATATCCATGCTGAAGCCTACGCCGCCGGAGAGCTGAAACACGGCCCGCTGGCGCTGATTGATGCCGATATGCCGGTCATCGTCGTCGCGCCGAATAACGAGCTGCTGGAGAAGCTGAAATCGAACATTGAAGAGGTGCGCGCGCGCGGCGGTCTGCTGTATGTGTTTGCCGATCAGGATGCGGGTTTCAGCGACAGCGAGGGCATGAAAATCATCTCACTGCCACACGTCGAAGAGGTGATTGCACCGATCTTCTACACCGTGCCGTTGCAGCTGCTTTCGTATCATGTTGCGCTGATTAAAGGCACCGACGTTGACCAGCCACGTAACCTGGCAAAATCGGTTACCGTTGAATAATCTATAAAAAGGGCGGGCCTGCAACGGGTCCGCTTGCTTTTTAAACGGTGTCATATAACTGTCATATTTCGTACATTTCACTGTCATCAAACTGTCCTATTTTCCCTCCAGCAGCAATCACTGACTCCAACTAAAATGGCATTGAGCCTGATTTTTTTTAAATCCCCTGGAGGGAACATGACACTGATGCGTACATCCGTAGCCCGAATCCTCGCCGCCACCTTCGCAGTAAGCGCGGTATCTGCTTTTGCAGCCACCGACCTGACTGGCGCTGGCGGTACATTCCCGGCACCGGTTTATGCCAAGTGGGCAGCAGAATACCAGCAAGCCACCGGTAGCAAAATCAACTATCAGGGTATTGGTTCTTCAGGCGGCGTTAAGCAGATCATCGCTAAAACCGTTGATTTCGGTGCGTCTGATGCGCCGATGGCTGATGCCGATTTGGAAAAAAATGGTCTGTTCCAGTTCCCTACCGTTATCGGTGGCGTGGTACTGGCCGTTAACATCCCAGGCGTGAAATCAGGTGAACTGACGCTGGACGGCAAAACCGTTGGCGATATCTACCTGGGCAACATCAAAAAGTGGAACGACCCGGCGATCACTAAGCTGAACCCAGGCGTGAAACTGCCAGACACCAACATCAACGTGGTTCGCCGCGCAGATGGTTCAGGTACCTCTTTCGTGTTCACCAGCTACCTGTCTAAAGTCAACGCAGACTGGAACAGCAAAATTGGTAAAGGTAACACCGTTAACTGGCCAACCGGTCTGGGCGGTAAAGGTAACGACGGCGTAGCTGCATTCGTACAGCGTCTGCCGGGTTCAATCGGCTACGTAGAATATGCGTACGCTAAGCAGAACAACCTGACCTACACCAAACTGATGGATGCAGATGGCAAGCCAGTTGCTCCGAGCGAAACGACCTTCTCTAACTCTGCTAAAGGCGCAGACTGGAGCAAATCTTTCGCTCAAGACCTGACCTTCCAGAAAGGTGCAGATGCATGGCCAATCTCTTCTACCACCTTCATCCTGATCTACAAAGAGCAGGCTGACGCAGCTAAAGGTGCAGAAGTGATGAAGTTCTTCGACTGGGCTTACAAAGGCGGCAGCAAAACTGCAACCGCACTGGATTACGCTGCGCTGCCAGAAAGCGTTGCTAACCAGATTCGTACTGCCTGGAAAGCGAACATCAAGGACAGCTCAGGCAAAGCGATTTACAAGTAAGCGAATGACCCGGTCAGTCTCCCCTGACTGACCAACCCGATGGGCGGCATGGTATGCCGCCCTGAACTTCCTCTGAGAACCGAGAAACTTATGGCTGCCACTAAGCCGACGTTCAAAGCCCCAGGTAAACAAGGTGACATGATTTTCGGCGCGCTGGTGAAACTTTCCGCGCTTATCGTGTTGTTGTTGATGGGTGGCATTATCGTCTCCCTGATTTTCTCTTCCTGGCCAAGCATCCAAAAATTTGGTTTTTCCTTCTTATGGACCAAAACCTGGGATGCGCCAAACGAACAATTTGGTGCGCTGGTACCGATCTACGGCACCCTCGTCACCTCCATCATTGCCTTGATCATCGCTGTGCCGGTGAGCTTTGGCATTGCGCTATTCCTGACGGAACTGGCACCTAACTGGTTGCGTCGCCCGCTGGGTACCGCAATTGAGTTGCTGGCAGCGATCCCGAGTATCGTTTACGGCATGTGGGGCCTGTTTATCTTCGCCCCGCTGTTTGCTGAGTACTTCCAGACACCGGTCGGCAACATCATGTCGAACATTCCGATTGTGGGCACCCTGTTCTCAGGCCCGGCATTCGGTATCGGTATTCTGGCCGCTGGCGTGATCCTCGCCATCATGATCATTCCGTACATTGCATCGGTCATGCGTGATGTGTTTGAGCAGACGCCAGTGATGATGAAAGAGTCCGCCTACGGTATTGGTTGCACCACGTGGGAAGTGATCTGGCGTATCGTGCTGCCGTTCACCAAAAACGGTGTAATCGGTGGTGTGATGCTGGGCCTGGGTCGTGCACTGGGTGAAACCATGGCGGTGACCTTCATCATCGGTAACACCTACCAGCTCGACAGCGCCTCGCTGTTTATGCCGGGCAACAGTATCACCTCCGCGCTGGCGAACGAATTCGCTGAAGCTGAATCCGGTGTGCATGTGGCGGCATTGATGGAACTGGGTCTGATTCTGTTCGTGATTACCTTTATCGTACTGGCCATCTCCAAACTGATGATCCTGCGCCTGGCGAAGAGTGAAGGAGCCCGTTCATGACCGCTATCGAAATGCATGCTCGTGCTGAGCTGGAAGCCTCGCGCCGTAAAATGCAGGCACGTCGCAGCGCTAAAAATAAAGTGGCACTGACGATGTCGATGCTGACCATGGCCTTTGGCCTGTTCTGGCTGGTGTGGATTCTGTTCACTACCGTCACCAAAGGCATCGATGGCCTGAGCTGGTCACTGTTCACCGAATCAACCCCGCCACCGAACACCGCAGGCGGTGGTTTAGCCAACGCCCTGGCGGGCAGTGGGTTACTCATTCTGTGGTCAACGGTGTTCGGTACACCGCTGGGCATCATGGCCGGTATTTATCTTGCCGAATATGGCCGTAAGCACTGGCTGGCGGAAGTGATTCGCTTCATCAACGACATCCTGTTGTCAGCACCGTCGATTGTGGTGGGCCTGTTCGTCTACACCATCGTGGTAGCACAGATGCAGCACTTCTCTGGCTGGGCGGGTGTGGTGGCGCTGGCGCTGTTGCAGATTCCTATCGTGATTCGTACCTCGGAAAACATGCTGCGACTGGTACCAGACAGCATGCGTGAAGCGGCTTATGCACTGGGTACGCCGAAGTGGAAGATGATTTCTGCCATCACCTTGAAAGCCTCAGTCTCCGGGATTATCACCGGTGTGCTGCTGGCCGTGGCACGCATCGCGGGCGAAACCGCACCGCTGCTGTTTACTGCGCTGTCGAACCAGTTCTGGAGCACCGACATGATGCAGCCGATCGCCAACCTGCCGGTGACGATTTTCAAATTCGCCATGAGCCCGTTTGCCGAGTGGCAAAGCCTGGCATGGGCGGGTGTGTTGATCATTACCCTGTGCGTGCTGCTGCTGAACATTGTCGCGCGAGTGGTTTTCGCCAAGGGCAAACATTAATTTCCCGGCGCGGCTTCGGCGGCGCTGCACATGAGAGATGAGCAATGAGTATGGCAACGACTTCTGCCGGTAAAATTCAGGTTCGCAATCTGAACTTCTATTACGGAAAGTTTCACGCTCTGAAGAACATTAACCTGGATATCGCGAAGAACCAGGTCACCGCCTTCATCGGACCATCAGGTTGTGGTAAATCCACCCTGCTGCGCACCTTCAACAAAATGTACTCGCTCTACCCTGAGCAGCGTGCTGAAGGTGACATTCTGCTGGATGGCGACAATATTCTGGCTTCGCATCAGGATATCGCCCTGCTGCGCGCACGCGTGGGCATGGTGTTCCAGAAGCCAACGCCGTTCCCGATGTCGATTTATGACAACATCGCGTTTGGCGTGCGTCTGTTTGAAAAGCTGTCACGTGCCGATATGGACGAGCGTGTGCAGTGGGCGCTGACCAAAGCAGCGCTGTGGAATGAAACCAAAGACAAGCTGCATCAGAGCGGTTACAGTCTCTCCGGCGGTCAGCAGCAGCGTCTGTGTATCGCACGCGGCATCGCGATTCGCCCGGAAGTGCTGTTGCTGGATGAGCCATGCTCAGCCCTCGACCCGATCTCTACCGGTCGTATTGAAGAGCTGATCACCGAGCTGAAGCAGGATTACACCGTGGTGATCGTGACGCACAACATGCAGCAGGCCGCGCGTTGTTCTGACCATACCGCTTTCATGTATCTGGGCGAGCTGATCGAATTCAGCGACACCGATACACTGTTTACCAAGCCCGCGCAGAAGCAGACCGAAGATTACATCACCGGTCGTTACGGCTGATTCAGGAGACGCACATGGACAATTTGAATCTGAACAAACACATCTCCGGTCAGTTCAACGCGGAGCTGGAACACATTCGCACTCAGGTGATGATCATGGGTGGCATGGTGGAGCAGCAGCTTACCGATGCCATTACCGCGATGCACAACCAGGATGGCGAGCTGGCACGTCGCGTGATCGACGGTGACCAGAAGGTCAACATGATGGAAGTGGAGATTGATGAAGCCTGCGTGCGCATCATCGCCAAACGTCAGCCTACCGCCAGCGACTTGCGCCTGGTGATGGCAATCATCAAGACCATCTCTGAGCTGGAACGTATCGGTGACGTCGCGGAGAAAATCAGCCGCACGGCGCTGGAGAAGTTCAGCCAGCAGCACCTGCCGCTGCTGGTGAGCCTGGAGTCTCTGGGTCGCCACACCGTGCAGATGCTGCACGACGTGCTGGATGCCTTTGCGCGTATGGATCTGAATGAAGCCATTAAGATCTATCGTGAAGATAAGAAGGTCGACAAAGAGTACGAAGGCATTGTGCGTCAGCTGATGACCTACATGATGGAAGATCCACGCACCATCCCAAGTGTACTGACGGCGCTGTTCTGTGCCCGCGCTATCGAGCGTATCGGTGACCGTTGCCAGAACATCTGCGAAATTATCTTCTATTTCGTTAAAGGTCAGGATTTCCGTCACGTTGGCGGCGACAAGCTGGATGAACTGCTGTCAGGTGATGACGGCAGCAATAAACCCTCTTAATTGCCGTTTCGGCTGCCTGTTGCCACTGTGGCAAACAGGCAGCCATCTTCATTTCTGATTGGTCTCCGCGATTCCCTCTCTTTATACTTGGCGCACTTTTTTCTGCCAGGTGCTGTTAAATGTCTTCCCCAATAACGAAAAAAAACGCCGTGACGCCGGCAAAAGCGATGGTTGCTGCCATTAGTGGCTATGCGTTGGACGGCTTCGATCTGTTAATTCTGGGCTTTATGTTACCGGCGATCAGCGTCTCGCTGGCTCTTGATCCCTCTCAGGCCGGTTCGCTGGTCACCTGGACGCTGATCGGCGCGGTGATCGGTGGCATTGTGTTTGGTCATCTCAGCGATCGCTATGGTCGTATCCGTATTCTTACCGTGACGATCCTGATGTTTTCAATCTTCACCGGGCTGTGCGCGGTGGCGCAGGGCTACTGGGATCTATTGGCCTACCGCACGCTGGCGGGCGTGGGCTTAGGCGGTGAGTTTGGTATTGGCATGGCGCTGATTGCGGAAGCCTGGCCGAAGGAGAAGCGTAATCGCGCCTCGGCGTGGGTCGGCATTGGCTGGCAGCTCGGTGTGCTGCTGGCGGCGTTTATTACACCGCCGCTACTGAGTGTGATTGGCTGGCGCGGCATGTTCCTGGTGGGCTTACTGCCTGCGCTGGTGTCGTTTGTGATTCGTCGCAGTATGGGCGAGCCGGAAGGCTTCACGCGTCACGTGGAAAAAACACCGCAGCTATCATTCGCCACGCGCATCAAATTGCTATTTGCCGATCGCGCCACTAGCAAAGCCAGCCTTGGAATTTTCATCCTCTGCTCGGTGCAGAACTTCGGTTATTACGGTCTGATGATCTGGATGCCAAGTTACCTCTCATCCAGTTTTGGTTTTAGCCTGACCAAATCCGGCTTGTGGACGGCGGTGACTGTAGTGGGCATGACCTTTGGTATCTGGCTGTTTGGCGTATTGGCCGATCGCTTCGCGCGCTGGAAAATCTTCCTGCTGTACCAGTTTGGCGCGGTCGCCATGGTGGTGGTGTATGCGCAGTTGCGCGATCCTACCGTCATGCTGTTTACCGGCGCGATCATGGGGATGTTTGTGAACGGCATGATTGGCGGTTACGGCGCGCTGATCTCGGACACCTTCCCACCTCAGGCGCGCGCAACCGCGCAGAATGTGTTGTTCAACCTTGGACGCGGTGTCGGCGGCTTTGGTCCACTGGTGATTGGTCTGCTGGCGGCGCAAATCTCGTTTACCGCGGCGATCACGCTGCTGGCGCTGATTTACCTGCTGGATATCGTGGCGACGTTGTTCCTGCTGCCGAAGAAGCAGAGTAACGAGGATTCGCTGGGCGCGATTGGCTAAGGCGTTTAGGTTACCTGGTGCGCACCCGATTAGATCTTACCTGCGAACTGTTCAACATCGCACACCGGCCTCTGTAGGGGCAGCACCAGGTTCCACCGGGCACACAGGTAACAGATCAGACCGACCACAGAGGTAACACTTTTGTGGTCAGTCGATTTGAATCATGCATTGCCCGGACATCCTGCGCCGGTTTCTGCAGGGGCGACATTCATGCCGCCCTGGGTTTACACCAAATCCCAGCCCCTTGCGCGCCACAGCGCTGGCAATTGCGCCATATCGTCAAAGCGCGTCACCAGCGGATGATCCAACTCCGGATTGTGCGCATCAGCGCAGTAGTAAAATACCGGAATGCCCGCCGCGATCCCCGCACGCGCACCGGCCTCTGAATCATCCACCAGAATGCACTTCTCAATCGGCACCTGCATTTGCTCCGCCGCGTGATACATCAACTCGGGATCGGGCTTCCAGTGGTTGATGTCATAACCGCTGTACAGCCGACCTTCGAGGTATGGCAGCATGCCGGTTAAACCCAGCGAGTGCTGCATCTTCTTCACAGTCCCGTTCGAGACCACGCACATCGGCACTTTCACGCTTTCCACCAGCGCTTTGGCACCGGCAATCGGCTTCAGGTCGAGGTCAAACAGGCGGGCGACATCAGCGCGATAGACGGTTTCGAATTCTTCGATGGGAACGTCGATTTGATGCTTCGCCAGTACATCCCGCACGATGTCATAGAGCTTAACCCCTTTGTACTGCTCAAACATCTGCTGCAAAGAGAGCTCAATACCGTATTGGGCAAAGGTGTTGACGTAAGATTGCGTACAGATCACTTCACTGTCGACCAGCGTACCGTCGCAATCGAAAAACACACATTCAACTGACATCGCACATCATCCTTTTATTAAACAACCAGCTGACACTCTAGCGCACTCAGCGCAGAAAGCGACCCCGGCAACCGTTTGCGAATAATCAGTGTTTTGCCCGACTAAAATCTATAGGATACGCGGCGATAAATTTTTTTCCGGGACAGTTGAATGAACAATCAGGGCTTGTTGCAGCGCATCTTTAAGCTGCAGGAACACGGCACAACCGCGCGCACCGAAGTGATCGCCGGTTTCACGACTTTCCTGACGATGGTGTACATCGTCTTTGTAAATCCGCAAATTTTGGGCGCGGCAGGCATGGATACCCAGGCGGTGTTTGTCACCACCTGTTTGATAGCGGCCTTTGGCAGCATTCTGATGGGGCTGGTGGCGAACTTGCCGGTGGCACTGGCACCGGCGATGGGGCTGAACGCTTTCTTCGCGTTTGTGGTGGTTGGCGCCATGGGTTACTCATGGCAGGTTGGCATGGGGGCGATCTTCTGGGGGGCGCTCGGTCTGCTGATCCTCACGCTGCTGCGCGTACGTTACTGGATGATTGCCAACATCCCAATGAGCCTGCGCGTCGGCATCACCGCCGGTATCGGCCTGTTTATCGCTATGATGGGGCTGAAAAACGCCGGTATCATCGTGCCGAATGCCGACACCATTGTGACGGTCGGGAACCTGACCTCGCATAGCGTACTGCTGGGGGCGCTGGGCTTCTTCATTATCGCGATTCTGGCCTCACGCAATATCCACGCGGCGGTGCTGGTATCAATTGTGGTCACTACGGCGATTGGCTTAGCCATTGGCGATGTGAAATTCAGCGGTGTGTTTGCCGCGCCGCCGGCAGTGACATCGGTGGTGGGTCAGGTCGATATTAAAGGGGCGTTCAACATCGGTATGGCGGGAGTGATCTTCTCCTTTATGCTGGTCAACCTGTTCGACTCTTCCGGCACGCTGATCGGTGTCACCGATAAGGCCGGACTGACCGATGAAAAGGGCACTTTCCCGCGCATGAAGCAGGCGCTGTATGTCGATAGCATCAGCTCGGTGACCGGTTCGCTGATCGGCACTTCTTCGGTGACGGCGTATATCGAAAGCTCTTCAGGTGTGGCGATTGGTGGCCGCACCGGTTTGATGGCGGTGATCACCGGCATTCTGTTCTTGCTGGTGATGTTCCTGTCGCCGCTGGCTGCGATGGTGCCGGCCTATGCGGCCGCTGGAGCACTGATTTACGTTGGTGTATTGATGACGGCATCGCTGTCACGCGTGCGCTGGGACGATCTTACCGAAGCGGTCCCGGCGTTTGTCACGGCGGCGATGATGCCTTTCAGCTTCTCGATCACCGAAGGTATCGCGCTGGGCTTCATCTCGTACTGTGTGATGAAGCTTGGCACAGGACGCTGGCGTGAAATCAGCCCGTGCGTGGTGATTGTTGCCCTGTTGTTTGTGCTAAAAATCGCGTTTATCGACGCGCACTAAAAATAACAGGCCGCGATTGCGGCCTGTTTTGTTAGAGATGTCCGATTTCTTGCGGTGTGGGAGTGAGGCTGGTCAGACGCAGCGAGCGCGGGCCAATATTCGGTTTGCTCATTTCAACGTCGCGCAATGGCTGCCATTGCTGCTGTGCATCAATCTCCCACAGGCATAAGCGCTCAGTGCCCGGAGAGAGTGCGCACGACCACACCAGCATCGGCTCGGCATCACATACCGCCTGAATATCCGGAAACACGCTGGAGCGCAGACGGCCGGCAGCAGGGTGCAACTGCAGCGAACCGGCACCGTTCTCACTTTCACCCGTTAATTTGAGGATGCTCTGGCGCAGCGTCCAGATTTGCGTCACCGCTTCCATGAAATCCTGCTGCGCGTTGATCCACGCCTTTTCACCGGATGAGAGATCCTGCGTGAGCGTGTCCTGCGTCTGACGGCTGTGGGCGCGGACAATCTCCATATCCAATCCCGCCCGCCCGCCTTCTTCCGCCAGCAGCACACCAACCATATTACCGGCGTACGCAATACTAAAGTCAGGGAGGTTTGGATCGGCAAAGCAAGGACGTCCGCTGCTGGTGGTCACAAGCGGCGGGAGTTCACGAATGCCATAGACACGCAGCATGAGCTGAGCCAGCAATTCGCGTGCGGCAAGAAAACGGCTACGGCGCTTGTCAGGGAAGCGCTCGGCGCTGTTAATCACATCCTGTGGAACCCGCAACTGCTCTGAAGAGAGCGGCGAGTTACCCATCCAACGTACAAAATGACTAGCCATCTGTCGCTCCGTGAAAATGGTCAGATAATCATCAGGGCTATTGTAGGAATTTTCTCAGAGGTTTGCATCCGGCATAACATGGAATGACCAAAAATCAGATAAGACCGAAGCGGCGGCTAATCCCATCCGATGAATTTGCATATAACGCTTTTGCTGATTTTGCGCGGATAGGGTGCCGTAAAGTCTGAGGTAGTGTAGGATTTGGGCAACCAAAAGCACATCGAAGTGCGTGAACAATCCACCTCAAGATAATCGTGCCCATCGCAGCAGCATGCACGTCGGAGTTTTTTTATGTCAGTAACTTCACTTACTCGCCAGGAATCAATCTCACTTGATGAATTTCGTCATGGTATGCGCCGCCTGACCGCAGGCGTTTCTTTAGTAACCACCGAGTTTCAGGGCGAAAAGCTGGGTCTGATTGCGACCTCCGTTAGCTCACTGGCTGCCGAGCCGCCAAGCCTGCTGGTGTGTGTTAACCGTAGTGCATCCAGCCACGACGCATTTGTGAATGCTGGCCATTTCGCTGTGAACGTCTTGCGTGAACAGCATGACGATTTATGCGCGCAGTTCAGTCAGTCTGCACGTCGCGCAGAACGCTTCCAAAGCGGTGAGTGGCAAACGCTGAACACCGGTGCACCGGTGCTGGCTGATGCATTGGTGAGTTTTGACTGCCAGCTGGAGAAAGTGGTGGAGTGGAATACGCACAGCGTGCTGCTGGCGCGCATCGTTGGCATTTCACTGCCAGGTGAAGCGGCGGAGCCGATGGTGTACTTCAATAGCGGTTTTCACTCGCTGGGCTAATGTGAGTGACAGGCGTCGCGCAATGCCCGACGCCTGGAATCAATCAGGCAAATTTGCTGGCTTCATCAAAGCCAAGGCGCGGTAAACGCGCATGCAGTTTGCTGGCTTCACCGTAGCCAAGGTTAATCAGTAAATTCACCTGCCATTTGCTTTCGCTAAAGAAGGCTTCATTGACTTTTGATGGGTCAAAACCGGACATAGGGCCGGCATCCAGCCCCAGCGAACGCGCCGCCAGAATTAAATATCCTGCCTGCAGGCTGCTATTGCGGAAGGCCGTCTCTTTCGCCAGATCCGGGCTGCTGGTGAACCAGCTGCGTGCATCACCGTGCGGGAAGAGTTTGGGCAGCGCTTCATAGAACTCAGGATCCCACGCCACGATCACCGTTGCCGGTGCTGCCATGGTTTTGTCCACGTTGCCGGAGGAGAGTGCAGGTTTCAGCTTCTCTTTGCCTTCCTGCGAAGTGACAAACACGAACCGTCCTGGTGAACAGTTGGCTGAAGTCGGGCCGAGCGCGGTCAGGCTATAGAGTTGCTGCAGCACATCATGAGAAATCGGTTTGTCCTGCCAGTAGCTGTGGGTGCGAGCGTCATTGAACAGCGCGTTCAGCGCCACGCTGTCGAGCGGTGTACTCATGTTTCTCTCCTGTTCAGGCAGCAACTTGCGCCTAATGTTTAGCATGAATCGTGGGTGAGGCCGATACGCTTTAGCACGGGCCAGCGATCGTTATACTGCAAAGGAGAGGGGGTGCCAAATAACAAAGACGCATGTTTCCCCCAACCAAACAGTGATGGGGGAAACAGGGGGAGGATTACTTCCCAATACAGAAGCTGGAGAAAATCCTGCCGAGCAGATCGTCGGAGGTAAACTCACCGGTGATCTCGCTCAGTGCCTGCTGCGCCAGACGCAGCTCTTCCGCCAGCAGTTCACCGGCCCATGCACCCAGCAGCTGGTCTTTACCCTGCTGTAAGTGAGTGGCTGCTAACTCCAATGCCTGCAGATGGCGGCGGCGTGCCAGGAAGCCACCTTCCATATTGCCAGAGAAGCCCATGCTCTGTTTTAGATGGTCGCGCAGTGCATCCACGCCTTCCCCCGTCCGCGCAGAGAGACGAATCAGTGAGTGGTCATTCACTTCTGTCAGACCCAGCACTTCGCCGGTCATATCGGCTTTGTTACGCACCACGGTAATCGGCAGTTGTGCCGGTAAACGTGCGACGAAATCAGGCCAGATTGCGGCCGCTTCTGTGGCGTCGGTGGTGGTGCCATCCACCATAAACAGCACGCGATCGGCTTGCTCGATTTCCTGCCAGGCGCGTTCAATTCCAATGCGCTCAACTTCATCATTGGCTTCACGCAGCCCCGCAGTATCGATGATGTGCAGCGGCATGCCGTCGATATGAATATGCTCACGCAGTACGTCACGCGTGGTGCCAGCGATATCGGTGACAATCGCGGCTTCACGACCGGCGAGAGCATTCAGCAAGCTGGATTTACCGGCATTAGGACGACCAGCAATCACCACTTTCATTCCTTCACGCAGCAGGCTGCCCTGACGCGCTTCGGCACGCACGTTATCAAGATCGCCGATCACCGCATTTAGCTGACCTTCGATTTTGCCGTCAGACAGAAAATCGATCTCCTCATCCGGGAAGTCGATAGCGGCCTCCACGTAGATGCGCAGGTGAGTGAGTGCTTCCACGAGTGTATTGATGCGCAGGGAAAATGCGCCTTGCAGTGAGTTCACGGCGGAACGCGCGGCCTGCTCTGAACTGGCGTCGATCAGGTCGGCGATCGCTTCCGCCTGCGCCAGATCGAGTTTGTCGTTGAGGAACGCACGTTCGGAGAATTCACCCGGCTGAGCGATGCGTACACCCGGCAGCGCCACGATGCGTTTCAGCAGCAGATCCAGAATCACCGGGCCGCCGTGACCCTGCAGCTCCAGCACATCTTCGCCGGTGAAAGAGTTGGGGCCAGGAAACCACAGCGCAATTCCCTGATCCAGCACGCTGCCATCCGCATCGTTGAACGGCAAGTAGTCGGCATAGCGCGGTTTCGGCAATTTGCCGAGCACGGCTTGCGCGACGTCAGCGGCTTTAGCGCCGGAAATACGCAGAATGCCGACGCCGCCACGGCCGGGAGGTGTCGCCTGGGCAACGATGGTGTCGCTGTGGCTCATGATTCTCTCTCTTACCCGTCATACTTCAAGCCGCAGCGGCGTTGGCTGTGCTCATTCACCTCAGTCACTGACTTGAGTAAGCTCCTGAGGATTCTTTCGCTTGCCACGTGATTCGGCCATTGGCCTCACCCTGCGGGCCAGCGCAAGCGCTGTTCAAAAGCGCCTCACGACGCTTTTGTGCTGCAGCTCGAATTATTTAGGGTACAAATTTTGAAAAAAAACAGGGCGACATAAATGCCGCCCCTTGAGTATACGCTGCTGCTGTTGCAGTCAGACGTTACGCTTTCTTCTTGTCGCGGCTGTGCAGACCACGTTTTTCCAGCCCGCGATAAATCAGCTGCTGCTGGAGGATGGTCACCAGGTTACTGACGATGTAGTACAGCACCAGACCCGCAGGGAACCACAGGAAGAACACGGTAAAGATAACCGGCATATAGGTCATGATCTTCTGCTGCATCGGATCGGTCACGGTGGTCGGTGACATCTTCTGGATGAAGAACATGGTGATACCCATGATTACCGGCAGAATGTAGTACGGATCCTGCGCGGACAGGTCATGAATCCACAGAATGAACGGTGCATGACGCAGTTCAATCGAACCTGACAGCATGTAGTACAAGGCCAGGAAGATTGGCATCTGGATAACCAGAGGTAAGCAGCCGCCCAGCGGGTTCACTTTCTCTGCTTTATACAGCGCCATCATTTCCTGGCTCTGCTTCTGCTTGTCATCGCCCAGACGCTCACGCATGGCCTGAATCTTCGGCTGCAGCATGCGCATCTTCGCCATGGAGGTGTACTGTGCTTTGGTCAGCGGGTACATGATGCCACGAACGATGAAGGTGATAACGATAATCGAGAAGCCCCAGTTACCGATAAAGCTGTGCAGGAACTTCAGCAGCTTAAACAGTGGCTGAGAGATGAACCACAACCAACCGTAATCTACGGTCAGATCCAGGTGAGGCGCGATAGCGGCCATCTTGTCCTGGATTTCTGGCCCCAACCACAGGGTCGCGCCCAGGTCTTGCTGTGCGCCAGCTGCTACGGTAACCGGTGCAGATTTATAACCGATAGCCGCAATGCCATTGCCGAGGTTGCTGGTGTACAGCGTATTGTTACCCTGAGTGCGCGGCACCCATGCTGTGGCGAAGTACTGCTGCAGCATCGCCACCCAACCATTGCTGGTGGTCGCGTTCAGGTTCTCGTTATCCGCGATGGTATCGAATTTGTATTTTTCGTATTTCGCTTCGCTGGTCGAGTACGCTGCGCCACGGAAGGTGTGCAGGGCAAAGTTATTGCTGCCGGTATCACGGTGCTTCGGCAGATCAATGGTCTGCTTCAGCTGACCGAACATCGACACTTCCAGCGGCTGCTGCGAGGCGTTATTGATGTTGTAGTCAACGTTAACCGCGAAGTCGCCACGCTTGAACACGAAGGTTTTGGTATAAACCACACCTTTTTCATCGGTCCAGGTCAGTGGTACACGCAGCTCGGTCTGGCCATCGGCCATCTCGAAGTGATCCTGAGTGGTGGTGAACAGTGGGCGAGCGCCATTGTTCGGGTTATCCGGGCCATTACGACCGGTTAAGCCACTCTGCGCCTGATAAACGAAGGCAGGGGTGGTTTCCAGCAACTGGAACGGTGCGTCTGAACCCAGTTTGTCTGGGTAAGTCAGCAGCTGTGCCTGCTCAATATCGCCACCGCGAGTATTGATGCTGAGTGACAGGACATCAGTCTTAACGGTGATCGTTTGGCCCTGACCGCTAGCCGGCACGCCGGAAGAGGCGGCATCACCCGCTGCGCTGCTTGTGTTCTGCGTGGTCTGAGTCTGCTGTGGCTGCGGAGCGTGGTCCGTCTGCCAGGCTTGCCAGATCATAAAAGACACGAACAGAAAAGCGATGAGAAAGAGATTGCGTTGCGAATCCATCGTTAATGTTCTCTGGTATCAAAGGTTTTTGGCGGCACAGGATCGTCACCACCCGGGTTCAAAGGGTGGCATTTTAATACGCGTTTTATCGTCAACCAACTACCTTTTACGACGCCGAAACGACGTAATGCCTCAATCCCATACTGCGAGCAGGTGGGATGGAACCGACAATGAGGTCCAAGTAGTGGGCTGATGGCGCGTTGATAAACGCGTATCAGGGCGATCAGGAGCCGCGAGCCAGGCGACAGTGACGACGCCATAATTTCTCCAACGCTTCCGTTAACGCACGGTTATCGAGGTCAGCAATCCCCTTTTTCGCCACGATGACAAAATCCATCGCAGGCAGCTCGTGTTGGCGCAGACGAAAGCTTTCACGGGTCAATCGCTTGATCCGGTTGCGTTCATGGGCGCGTTTCACATGCTTTTTGGCGACGGTAAGACCGATGCGGGGATGCCCCAGCGAGTTAAGGCGGCCGAGGATGGTGATTTGCGGCGTACCGGCTCTTTGTGGCTGCTGGAAGACGAAAGTGAAATGAGTGGGAGTTAACAAACGTAACTCCCTGGGAAATGCGAGCTTAACCACGAGGGTTAGCTTTATTACTTAGAAACGGTCAAACGAGCACGGCCTTTAGCACGACGACGTGCCAGAACCTGACGACCATTTTTTGTTGCCATACGAGCACGGAAACCGTGTGAACGGTTGCGCTTCAGTACGGACGGTTGAAAAGTGCGTTTCATGGCGATTTCTACCTAAACTTGAAAATTTTCACTGGGTGACGCGTTTTCGGGCCAGTAAATCGACCTACGCCTCAATGTGTCTTTAATAAAGAGGCGGGATTGTAATAATTGTACAGTCCAGAGTCAATTTACTTCGCAGTTCGCGGCACCTGGAAACCAGATACAGCCCGCTGATTCCGGGCATCAAGGCTTCACGCAATAATGCCGGGTGGGGAATTATACGGGCTATAGGGTAAAGCGCAAGGATCGCGCAGGATCTTCTTGCGATCAATTTGCAGATTTATTGCGCGGAAACGAGAGGCGACCAGAAAAATTGCCTCTTTCAGCAAGATCCCCGCTCGCTTTTTCCACAGAAAGCGTAAACTCATTAGCGCTTCACTAGCCTGTGGATAAATTGGATCAAAACTGTGTAGAAAGGGAAGATCTCTGTGCCGCTTTGCGCTATGATCCGCCCTTCCGCTGACGATCCTCACTGCGATCGCCAGGGATGACTACCGCGGATAGCGGTCGCAGGCGCTTTCTGATCGCCTGTGTCAAAAAAGACAGTTTCTATTATTAGCGCCTGAAATTCTTATCGATTTTGTACGAGTGGAGTCCGCCGTGTCACTTACGCTTTGGCAACAGTGTCTTGCCCGTTTGCAGGATGAGCTTCCTGCCACCGAATTCAGCATGTGGATTCGTCCGCTGCAAGCTGAATTAAACGACAATACGCTGACCTTGTATGCACCAAATCGGTTTGTACTCGACTGGGTTCGGGATAAATATCTCAATAGTATTAATGGGCTGCTGAATGAATTCTGCGGTCCGAATGTGCCTTTGCTGCGTTTTGAAGTAGGCACGCGCCCGGCTGCGCAGGTTGCAGCCAGCCAGCCTGCCATGGCGGCTTACAGCACCCCTGCTCCTGTTGAAAACCGTCCTGCTCCGGCGCAAATCTTGCGTCCAAGCTGGGACTCAGTGCCCGCTCCGGCGGATGTCACCTACCGCTCAAATGTGAATAACCGCCATAACTTCGATAACTTCGTTGAAGGTAAATCTAACCAGCTGGCGCGCGCGGCGGCACGTCAGGTGGCGGATAATCCTGGTGGTGCTTACAACCCGCTCTTCCTTTATGGCGGAACCGGTTTAGGTAAAACCCACCTGTTACATGCGGTGGGAAATGGCATTATTGCGCGCAAGCCGAATGCCAAAGTGGTTTACATGCACTCAGAACGTTTTGTGCAGGACATGGTAAAAGCGCTGCAGAACAACGCCATTGAAGAATTTAAGCGTTATTACCGCTCCGTCGATGCACTGTTGATCGATGACATTCAGTTCTTTGCCAATAAAGAGCGCTCGCAGGAAGAGTTTTTCCATACCTTTAACGCCCTGCTGGAAGGCAATCAGCAGATCATTTTGACCTCGGATCGCTATCCAAAAGAGATCAATGGTGTTGAAGATCGCCTGAAGTCGCGCTTTGGCTGGGGATTAACCGTCGCGATCGAGCCGCCTGAGCTGGAAACGCGTGTGGCGATCCTGATGAAGAAAGCGGATGAAAACGATATTCGCCTGCCGGGCGAAGTCGCCTTCTTTATTGCCAAGCGTCTGCGCTCCAATGTGCGTGAGCTGGAAGGGGCGCTGAACCGCGTCATCGCCAATGCCAACTTTACCGGCCGCGCGATCACCATCGATTTCGTGCGCGAAGCGCTGCGCGATTTGCTGGCGCTGCAGGAAAAGCTGGTCACCATCGATAACATCCAGAAAACGGTGGCCGAATACTACAAGATCAAAGTCGCGGATTTACTGTCGAAGCGCCGTTCGCGCTCGGTGGCACGTCCGCGTCAGATGGCAATGGCAATGGCGAAAGAGTTGACCAACCATAGCCTGCCGGAAATTGGCGATGCGTTTGGTGGCCGCGATCATACCACCGTGCTCCATGCCTGCCGTAAAATTGAGCAGTTGCGTGAAGAGAGCCACGACATCAAAGAAGATTTCTCTAACCTCATTCGAACATTATCTTCCTGACGCATATGAAATTTATTGTAGAACGTGAGCAGTTGCTGAAACCACTGCAACAGGTTAGCGGCCCGCTTGGTGGACGTCCGACCTTACCGATCCTCGGAAATTTACTGTTGCAGGTGAGTGAAGGCGTACTGCGTCTGACCGGCACCGATTTGGAAATGGAGATGGTGGCCCGCGTTGCATTAACGCAGCCCCACGAGCCCGGTGCGACCACCGTGCCCGCGCGTAAATTCCTCGATATCTGCCGCGGTTTGCCAGAGGGCGCGGAAATTAGCCTGACGCTGGAAGGTGACAGAATGCTGGTGCGTTCTGGCCGCAGCCGTTTTTCCTTATCGACGCTGCCCGCCACTGACTTCCCTAATCTGGATGACTGGCAGAGCGAGGTGGAGTTCACCTTGCCACAGGCCACGCTGAAACGTCTGATTGAAGCGACCCAGTTCTCGATGGCGCATCAGGATGTGCGTTACTACCTCAACGGCATGCTGTTTGAGACCGAAGGTGAAGAGCTGCGCACTGTCGCCACCGATGGTCACCGTCTGGCGGTATGCTCCATGCCGATTGGCCAGGCGTTGCCTAACCATTCGGTGATCGTGCCACGTAAAGGTGTGATTGAATTAGTCCGTTTACTTGATGGCGGCGAGACTCCGCTGCAGGTACAGATCGGCAGCAGCAACATTCGCGCCCACGTTGGTGACTTTATCTTTACCTCTAAGCTGGTTGATGGCCGTTTCCCGGATTATCGCCGCGTATTGCCGAAAAACCCGGACAAAGCGCTGGAAGCGGGATGCGATCTGCTGAAACAGGCGTTTGCCCGTGCAGCGATTCTCTCCAATGAGAAATTCCGCGGTGTTCGCATCTATATCACCGAGAATCAGCTCAAGATCACCGCCAATAACCCTGAACAGGAAGAAGCGGAAGAGATGCTGGATGTGTCGTACAGCGGCACTGAACTGGAGATTGGCTTTAACGTGAGTTACGTGCTGGATGTGCTGAATGCGCTGAAGTGCGAAAACGTGCGGTTGCTGCTGACCGATTCGGTTTCGAGTGTGCAGATTGAAGACGTTGCCAGCCCAGCGGCGGCATACGTCGTCATGCCCATGCGCTTGTGATCTTATAGCGGGCTAACTTACTCGCTATTTTGCTCCCGGGCAGTGCTCGTCCCTGGTCACATACTTCAGTATGCTCCCAGGGCCTGCGCGCTGGCCGTGAGCAAACTAGCTTCGCCGCTAACGCCCTCGATTGCAGGGTTAGGTGAAAACCACTTCTTAATGCGCAGCTGGATTCGTTCATGGCTTTAACCCGCCTCCTGATTAAAGATTTCCGCAACATCGAGCAGGCCGATCTCACGCTGGCACCAGGCTTTAATTTCCTCGTGGGTGCTAACGGCAGCGGTAAAACCAGCGTGCTGGAGGCTATCTACACCCTCGGACATGGCCGCGCATTTCGCAGTTTGCAGGCTGGACGCGTCATTCGTCACGATCAGGATGCGTTTGTCCTGCACGGACGAATTGAAGGCAGTGAGCGCGAATTGGCCGTGGGGCTGACCAAAAATCGCGCCGGTGATAGCAAAGTGCGCATCGACGGCAGTGACGGTCATAAAGTGGCGGAGCTGGCGCAGTTGCTGCCGATGCAGTTGATCACGCCGGAAGGGTTTACTTTGCTCAACGGCGGCCCCAAATATCGTAGAGCTTATATTGATTGGGGCTGTTTCCACTCCGCACCCGGTTTCTTCAATGCCTGGAATAATCTACGGCGTCTGATGAAACAGCGTAACGCCGCGCTGAGACAAGTTTCGCGTTACAGCCAAATTCGCCCGTGGGATCAGGAACTGGTGCCGCTGGCCGAACAGATTAGCCAGTGGCGCGCCGAATACAGTGCGGCGATCTCGAAAGAGATCATCGCTACCTGCAGTCAATTTTTACCAGAGTTTGAGTTGTCGTTTTCGTTTCAGCGCGGCTGGGATAAAGAGAGCGACTTTGCCGAACTGCTGGAACGTAATTTCGAGCGCGATCGCGCGCTCACCTATACCGCCAGCGGCCCGCACAAAGCGGATTTTCGTATCCGTGCGGAAGGCACGCCGGTGGAAGATTTACTCTCACGCGGTCAATTAAAGCTGCTGATGTGTGCACTGCGTTTAGCGCAGGGCGAATATCTGACGCGTAGCAGCGGACGTCGCTGTTTGTACCTGATTGATGACTTTGCCTCGGAGCTGGACGATTCGCGTCGTCGGTTGCTTGCCGAGCGCCTGAAAGCCACGCAGGCTCAGGTATTTGTCAGCGCCATTGGTGTCGAACATGTAATCGACATGAGTGACGAAAAGGGCAAGATGTTCCGCGTGGAACAGGGTAAAATAGCGGTTCAACCTGAAGATTAAATGAGCGAGAAACGTTGATGTCGAATTCTTATGACTCCTCAAGTATCAAAGTCCTTAAAGGGCTTGATGCGGTACGCAAACGCCCGGGTATGTATATCGGTGATACCGATGACGGCACCGGTCTGCATCACATGGTATTCGAGGTCGTGGATAACGCAATCGACGAAGCGCTCGCGGGTCACTGTAGTGACATCGTCGTCACCATCCATGCGGACAATTCTGTGTCTGTTCAGGATGATGGCCGTGGTATTCCGACCGGCATTCACCCGGAAGAGGGTGTGTCTGCGGCAGAAGTGATCATGACCGTGCTGCACGCCGGCGGTAAATTCGACGATAACTCGTATAAAGTGTCCGGTGGTCTGCACGGCGTGGGCGTGTCAGTGGTTAACGCCCTGTCGCAGAAGCTGGAACTGACCATTCGCCGCGAAGGTAAAGTGCATCAGCAGATTTATCAGCACGGTGTGCCGCAGGCACCGCTGGCGGTATCCGGTGATACTGAAACCACCGGTACACGCGTCCGTTTCTGGCCGAGCTACGAAACCTTCACCAATGTGGTGGAGTTCGAGTATGACATTTTGGCGAAACGCCTGCGTGAACTCTCCTTCCTGAACTCGGGTGTTTCTATCCGTCTGGAAGACAAGCGTGACGGCAAGAGCGACCACTTCCACTACGAAGGCGGCATCAAGGCGTTTGTTGAGTACCTCAACAAGAACAAAACCCCGATTCACCCAACCGTGTTCTATTTCTCTAACGAGAAAGACGGTATTGGTGTGGAAGTGGCGCTGCAGTGGAACGATGGTTTCCAGGAAAACATCTACTGCTTCACCAACAACATTCCACAGCGCGATGGCGGTACGCACCTTGCGGGCTTCCGTGCGGCAATGACGCGTACGCTGAACGCTTATATGGACAAAGAAGGCTACAGCAAAAAAGCCAAAGTCAGCGCCACCGGTGATGATGCGCGTGAAGGCCTGATTGCTGTCGTCTCGGTGAAAGTACCGGATCCGAAGTTCTCCTCACAGACCAAAGACAAGCTGGTCTCTTCTGAGGTGAAATCTGCGGTTGAGCAGCAGATGAACGAACTGCTGAGCGAATACCTGCTGGAAAACCCGTCAGACGCGAAAATCGTGGTTGGCAAAATCATCGATGCCGCGCGTGCACGTGAAGCTGCACGCCGCGCCCGTGAAATGACCCGTCGTAAAGGCGCGCTGGACTTAGCGGGTCTGCCAGGCAAGCTGGCGGATTGCCAGGAACGTGACCCTGCACTGTCTGAAATCTACTTAGTGGAAGGGGACTCAGCGGGCGGCTCTGCCAAGCAGGGACGTAACCGTAAGAACCAGGCGATCCTGCCGTTGAAAGGTAAAATCCTCAACGTAGAGAAAGCGCGTTTCGACAAGATGCTCTCTTCTCAGGAAGTGGCGACACTGATCACCGCACTCGGTTGTGGTATCGGACGCGACGAATACAACCCGGACAAACTGCGTTATCACAGCATCATCATCATGACCGATGCCGACGTCGACGGCTCGCACATCCGTACGCTGCTGTTGACCTTCTTCTATCGTCAGATGCCGGAAATCGTCGAGCGTGGTCATGTTTATATTGCGCAGCCGCCACTGTACAAAGTGAAGAAAGGCAAGCAAGAACAGTACATTAAAGATGACGAAGCGATGGATCAGTACCAGATCGCTATCGCGCTTGATGGTGCAACACTGCACACCAACGCCAGCGCACCGGCGCTCGGCGGCCAGCCGCTGGAAAATCTGGTGGGCGATTTCAACAGCACCCAGCGCATGATCAAGCGTATGGAACGCCGCTTCCCAACGGCAATGCTGCGTGGCCTGATCTACCATCCAACCCTCAGCGATCTCAGCAATGAAGCCGCAGTTAAAGGCTGGATTGAAGGTTTAGTCGCATACCTGAGCGAGCGCGAAGCGCACGGCAGCAGCTACATGGCTCACGTACGCACCAACAGCGAACTGAACGTGTTCGAACCGGTATTGCGTGTGCGTACGCACGGCGTTGATACCGACTATCCGATGGACAGCGAGTTCATTGATGGACCGGAATACCGTAAAATCTGTGGTCTGGGCGAGCAGCTGCGCGGTCTGATTGAAGAAGATGCGTTTATCGAACGTGGCGATCGCCGTCAGCCAGTGACCAGCTTCGAGCAGGCAATTGAGTGGCTGGTGAAAGAGTCGCGCCGTGGTCTGTCAGTCCAGCGCTATAAAGGTCTGGGCGAGATGAACCCAGAGCAGCTGTGGGAAACCACCATGGATCCAGATAGCCGCCGCATGCTGCGCGTCACCATCAAAGACGCCATCGCGGCTGACCAGCTGTTCACCACGCTGATGGGCGATGCGGTTGAACCGCGCCGCGCCTTCATCGAAGAGAATGCGCTGAAAGCCGCTAACATCGATATCTGATGTGAACAAAAAACCCTTCCATACCTGGAAGGGTTTTTTTTAGCTGTTTAAACCCGAATCGTCCTGCCTACGGATCCATCCGGCATTTCAATCAACAAGCTGAGTTTTCCACCCATCGCCTCAATATAACGTTTAATAGTAATCAGGCGCTGATCGGCTCCCGCTTGTTCAATCTGTGTGATACGAGGTTGCTTCACCCCCATCGCTTCAGCCACTGTTTTTTGTGACAGCTCCAACTCCTCGCGCAATAGCTGCAATCCGGTTTCCAGGATCAGCTCATCAGCCATTTGCTGAATGTCAGCACGTTCAGAGGCAGAAAAGGTGTCATTCAAAAAGTCTTTAAGGTCAGTCATTTGCTTTACCCTCCAGATCAGCCAGGTGGCAGGAAAAAATTTCATCTGCAGATTCAATCATGCGCTGATAAAAATGCTTATCACCCGTTTTATCTCCAGCACACAACACGATAGCTTTACGCTGAATATCGAACGCATAAAACGCGCGAATAGGGTGACCCGCATATTGCACCCTGAGCTCTTTCATATTGTGAAAGCGCGATCCGCTCACCGTGTCAGCGTAGGGGCGGGGGAGCAATGGGCCATAATGCTGAAGGTTTAATAACGCTGCCGCGACGCGTTTTCTTAAGCCACTATCTTGCTGGAGCAACCACTCCTCAAACGGCTCGGTTAATTGGACCTGCCACATAACGCAATCTCCATATAAGTGATTGCTTATACAAATTTATAAGCAATAGCTTATATAGTCAAGTCGCCTCCCGATTGTAAAAGGTCAACGTGCTGACGTGGAAGCGACAACACAAACTAACCTCCCCCTCCGTTGCCGATTAACTGGTCAATGTGAGCTGAATCGCGCTAGCATTAAACAAACTCTGACTTAACCGAGGATGTTATGGCGATAAAATTGATTGCGATCGATATGGACGGCACGCTGCTTAACCCGCAGCACGAAGTGACGGCGGCGGTGAAATCGGCCATTGGTCGTGCACGCGATAAAGGTGTCTCTATCGTGCTGGCGACTGGCCGTCCATTTGTAGGTGTCGAGCGCTACCTGATGGAACTGGATATGCAGCAGCCCGGCCAGTATTGCATCAGTAACAATGGTGCGCTGGTGCACAGCGCGGATAGCGGCGACGTGGTGGCTGAACAGACGCTCAGTTTTGATGACTATCTCTACCTTGAGCAGCTGGCGCGCGACCTCGGTGTACATTTCCAGGCGTTCGACAAATCTTTCCTCTACACGCCAAATAAAGACATCAGCGAATACACCATCCATGAAGCCAGCCTGACCGGCATTCCGGTACGCTACCGCGCGGTGGAAGAGATGGACCCGGCCACTCGTTTCCCTAAACTGATGATGATCGACAAGCCACATCTGCTGGATAAAGCGATTGCTGGCCTGCCTGCGCGTGCGCGTGACAGCTACACCATCCTGAAAAGTGCACCGTACTACCTCGAAATTCTCAATCCACTGGTCAACAAAGGCTACGGCGTGAAAATGCTGGCGGACAAACTCGGCCTGCATCAGTCGGAAGTCATGGCAATTGGCGATCAGGAAAACGACCTGGCGATGATTGAGTACGCGGGAACGGGCGTCGCGATGGGCAATGCCATTGATTCAGTCAAAAACATTGCGCAGTTCGTGACCAAAACCAATATGGAAGATGGCGTCGCGCATGCCATTGAAGAGCTGGTGCTGTAATCCTTTCTTTTGCGGGCAGCGCGCAGCTGTCCGCCTCTCTGAACTCATCCTGCAAATGCCCATCGGTCGCCATCAATGCCGACACGACGAATGATCGCTCCGGTTTCCGCTCGATTTCGTCAGGTGCGCATTCCCGCGCATCTGGATTGTCTGTTATGTGATCCAGATTGTAGTACAACCAATATTTTTAGTACTACAATCGGCATCGCAGATTAAGGTGTCAGTTGGGTTTCACCACACGAAAGCAGTAATCTGATGGGCTACCGTCTTTCACTGAATGGAACATCATGACGCAAGAACAATTAAGCAAAACCGAGCGCATCATCCTGACGCTGGGTGAAGAAATTGTAGCAGGGAAGTATGTGCCGGGCGCTGCGTTGCCCGCCGAAGCCGAGTTGTGTGAACGGTTTGGCACCTCGCGCAACATCATCCGCGAAGTATTTCGCTCGCTGATGGCAAAGCGGTTGATGGAGATGAAGCGTTACCGTGGCGCCTTTGTCACGCCGCGCAATCAGTGGAATTACCTCGACAGCGATGTCCTGCAATGGGCACTGGCGCACGATCAAGATCCCAGACTGATTGCCGCCATGAGTGAAGTGCGCGTGCTGGTGGAGCCGCAGATTGCGCGCTGGTCGGCGGAACGCGCGACCTCCAACGATTTGGCGGCGATTGAGCAGGCTTATAACGACATGGTTGCTCATCATCTCGATCGGGAAGCATTCAATGAGGCGGATATCCGCTACCACGAAGCGGTGCTAGCTTCGGTGCACAATCCGGTATTGCAGCAGCTTAACGTGGCAATCAGCCAGTTACAGAAAGCGGTGTTTGCGAAAACCTACATGGCGGATTCCGGCAACATGCCGCGCACCTTAGCCGAACACAAAGCGCTATTTGATGCTATCCGACACCAGGATGGCGATGCGGCGGAACAGGCGGCGAAAGCGATGATCGCCAGCTCCACTGCCCGACTCAAGGAGATTATGTGACCAGCTATATCGCGATTGATTGGGGCTCAACTAATCTGCGTGCCTGGCATTATCAGCAGGGCAACTGCGTTGATGAGCGCCGGTCAGAAGCGGGCGTCACGCGTCTTGGCGGACGCACACCCGCAGAGGTATTTGCCAGTGTGACAGATGGCTGGCCAGTGAATGACGTGCCGGTAGTGATGGCGGGCATGGTCGGTAGCAATGCAGGCTGGCTTGCAGTGCCTTATCTGGCCTGTCCGGTGGCGTTGGACCAACTCAGCAGCCGCCTGACCCGCGTTGAAGATAAAGCATGGATCGTGCCGGGATTGAGTGTCGAACGTGCTGACAACTACAACGTGATGCGCGGTGAAGAAACGCAATTGCTAGGCGCCTTAGCGCTGCAACCCGCCACGCAGTATGTGATGCCTGGCACGCATGCCAAATGGGTGCAGGTGGAGCAGCAGCGTGTGCAGGACTTTCGCACGGTGATGACGGGTGAACTGCATCATCTGCTGCTGAAACAGTCGCTAATCGGCGCGGGTTTACCCGAACAGGAAGAGAATCCTGCCGCTTTCCGTGAGGGCTTAGCGGTCGGCAGCCACGACGCATCGATCCTTTCCCGGCTGTTCGAAGTGCGTGCTTCTCATGTATTGGGCGCACGCGATCGTCGCCATATCAGCGATTTCCTATCCGGCCTGCTGATTGGCCATGAAGTGGCGTTGATGACGCAACACGCGGATCGCAGCCAACCGATCATCATTATTGCTGGAAATGCGCTGGCGCAGCGTTATCAGCAGGCGCTGCAATTTATCGGCATGGATTCAGTTACCCTGGAAGGCGACCGCGCGTTCCAGCATGGAATAAGGAGTATTGCAGATGACCTGGCACACTAAATTGCCATTGATCGCCATCCTGCGTGGCATCACGCCAGATGAGGCCGAAGCGCACGTGGGTGCCCTGATTGAAGCGGGTTTCGATGCCATCGAGATCCCGCTGAATTCACCGGAATGGGCCAAAAGCATCGGCGCGATGGTGCAGACTTTCGGCGATAAAGCGTTGATCGGTGCGGGCACCGTGTTGCATCCGGCGCAGGTCGATGAGCTGGCCACGCTTAACAGTAAGCTGGTGGTGACGCCGAATACCGATGCGGCCGTGATCCGTCAGGCCGTGGCGAAAGGGATGATTGTTGCTGCAGGTTGCGCCACTGCTACCGAAGCCTTCACCGCACTGCAGGCGGGTGCCCAGGCGCTGAAAATCTTCCCATCATCGGCGTTTGGTCCGGGCTATATCAAGGCCTTGAAAGCGGTGCTGCCGCCGGAAGTGCCGGTGTTTGCGGTGGGCGGCGTGACGCCAGAAAACCTGCATGAATTTTTGGCCGCGGGCTGCATTGGCGCAGGTTTGGGCAGCGATCTCTATCGCGCCGGCCAGCCGCTGTCGCGCACTGTGGAGAAAGCTCGCGCATTTATTGCTGCTTATAAGGATGCTGTACGATGAAAATTACCAAACTGACCACTTATCGCCTGCCGCCGCGCTGGATGTTCCTGAAAATCGAAACCGATGAAGGCATCGTTGGCTGGGGCGAACCGGTGATTGAAGGGCGCGCGCGCAGCGTCGAAGCGGCCGTGCATGAGCTGTCGGAATATCTGATTGGTCAGGACCCGGCACGCATCAACGATTTGTGGCAGGTGATGTATCGCGGTGGATTCTATCGCGGCGGTCCAATTTTGATGAGCGCCATCGCCGGTATCGACCAGGCATTGTGGGATATCAAAGGCAAAGCGCTGGGTGTGCCGGTGTATCAGCTGCTTGGTGGTCTGGTGCGTGACAGCATCAAGGCGTATAGCTGGGTAGGCGGCGATCGTCCGGAAGAAGTGGTCGATGGCATCAAGAAATTGCGCAAGATTGGCTTCGACACCTTCAAGCTGAATGGATGCGAAGAGATGGGCATTATCGACAACTCGCGCAAAGTGGATGCAGCGGTGAATACCGTGGCACAGATTCGCGAAGCCTTTGGCAAAGAGATTGAGTTCGGTCTCGATTTCCACGGCCGCGTCAGTGCGCCAATGGCGAAAGTGCTAATCAAAGAGCTGGAGCCGTATCGTCCGCTGTTTATCGAAGAGCCGGTGCTGGCGGAACAGGCGGAATATTATCCGCGTCTGGCGGCACAAACCCATATTCCGATTGCCGCAGGCGAACGTATGTTCTCGCGCTTCGAGTTCAAACGCGTGCTGGAAGCGGGCGGCCTGGCGATTCTGCAACCGGATCTGTCGCATGCGGGCGGTATCACCGAGTGCTACAAAATTGCCGCGATGGCGGAGTCTTACGATGTGGCGCTGGCACCACACTGCCCGCTCGGCCCCATCGCGCTGGCTGCCTGCCTGCACGTCGATTTCGTGTCACGCAACGCGGTGTTCCAGGAGCAAAGCATGGGCATTCACTATAATCAGGGTGCTGAACTGCTGGATTACGTCATCAATAAAGATGATTTCAAAATGGATGATGGTCACTTCTATCCACTGAATAAACCGGGTCTCGGCGTGGAAATTAACGAAGAGCTGGTGATTGAAAGAAGTAAGAATGCACCGGACTGGCGTAATCCATTATGGCGTTTCCCAGACGGATCGGTCGCTGAGTGGTAATACCCGTCATAATTTAAGCTACAGATGCGTTGGCTGTGCTTACTCACCTTAAGTAAGCTGCTGGGAATGTATTCCCTTGCCACCTTTCTGCACGTCGAATTATTTAGGGTATAAGAATTTATAAAATCTTTTAGATAAAGATATGCCGGTGAAATAAGGCATAGGGCCTCGCTCAGCCTTATCCCGGCAGATGACATTTACCGCCTGTGCGGTTTTACCTTCACTATCCTTACCCTGCATTTGTAGCGGCGGGCATCGTCACGCCTGAACTACAAATATGATTACGGAGACACACCATGGATCTCTCTGCTGTTCAGGCCAAACCAACCCGGCGTCGTTATATTACGCTGCTGATGATCTTTATTACGGTGGTGATTTGCTATGTCGACCGCGCTAATTTAGCGGTGGCCTCTGCGCATATTCAGGAAGAGTTCGGCATCAGTAAAGCGGAGATGGGATATGTCTTCTCTGCCTTTGCCTGGTTATATACGCTGTGCCAGATCCCCGGCGGCTGGTTCCTCGATCGCGTCGGTTCCCGCCTGACCTATTTTATTGCCATCTTCGGCTGGTCGGTCGCCACGTTATTCCAGGGTTTTGCCAGCGGATTATTATCGCTGATTGGCTTGCGTGCCATTACCGGCATCTTTGAAGCGCCCGCGTTCCCGACCAACAATCGCCTAGTCACCAGCTGGTTCCCGGAGCAGGAGCGCGCCTCTGCCGTGGGCTTTTATACCTCTGGTCAGTTTGTCGGTCTCGCTTTTCTCACACCGTTGCTGATCTGGATTCAGGAACTGTTGAGCTGGCACTGGGTGTTCATCATCACAGGCGCTATTGGCATCATCTGGTCGCTGGTGTGGATCAAGTTCTATCAAGCCCCAAGCCAGAGCAAAGGCATCAACCAGGCGGAACTGGACTATATCCGTGAAGGGGGTGCGATGGTGGACGGCGATGCATCTGCGGCGAAAAAAACGCGCACCAAACTCACCGCTGCCGACTGGAAACTGGTGTTCCATCGCAAACTGTGCGGCGTGTATCTTGGGCAATTCGCTGTTACCTCCACGCTGTGGTTCTTCCTGACCTGGTTCCCGAACTATCTGACGCAGGAAAAACACATCTCTGCGCTCACGGCCGGTTTTATGACGACCGTGCCGTTCCTGGCCGCCTTCTTTGGTGTGATTCTTTCTGGCATCGTGGCTGATCGTCTGGTGCGCAGCGGGCGTTCCCTTGGTTTTGCGCGTAAAACGCCGATTATCTGCGGATTGCTGATCTCTACCTGCATCATGGGGGCTAACTACACCAACGATCCGGTGTGGATTATGACGCTGATGGCCATCGCGTTCTTCGGCAACGGCTTCGCCTCTATAACCTGGTCGCTGGTGTCGTCGCTGGCGCCGGTGCGCCTGATTGGTTTGACCGGTGGGATGTTCAACTTTATCGGTGGATTAGGTGGCATCACGGTGCCGCTGGTGGTGGGCTACCTGGCGCAGGACTACGGCTTTGCCCCGGCGCTGGTGTATATCTCTGCCGTGGCGTTGGTCGGTGCGTTGTCATATATCCTGTTGGTCGGGGATGTGAAGCGCGTAGGATGATCGATAACGCGCGATAAAACCCGCCGCTACGGACATACATGATGCGTAGCGGCGTCATTTATGGCGCGTCTGCCGGCGTTTAGTCGCGCAATCCGTTAGTGCTTTATTCTGCAATCGCTCACTCATTTCTAACGCATCGATGCGTATTGCATCGCGCCAACCGCTCGCAAATTATTGCGCCACGCCTGCTGCACCTCACCCGATAATCGCGTACTTTGTTCGGCAACTGTTGGATGTAAGGTTGCCTCATGTCAGAAAAACAACTCACCTTTGCACAGCGTCATCATCAGCTCACCAATATCAACGTCTGGACCGCTGACAGCCAGTGGCTGGCGTTTGATGTCCGTCCGTCGGGCGCGTCCTTTACCAGTCTGACCATCGAACGCGTCAACGTCGAAAGCGGTGCGGTCGAGGTGCTCTATCAGGCACGCGACGGCGCGCATGTCGGCGTGGTCACCGTCAGCCCGGATCTGCCGCCGCGCTATGTGTGTATTCATGGCCCGGAGCATCCCGATGCGCACTGGCATTACGATTTCCATCATCGCCGCGGCGTCATCGTGCAGCAGGGCAATGCGGAAAATCTCGATGCCTGCGACATCACCGCACCTTATACGCCCGGCGCATTGCGTGGCGGCTCGCATGTCCATGTATTCAGTCCAGATGGATCGCGTCTCAGCTTTACGTATAACGACCATGTGATGCATGAGAAAGATGCGCGTGAGGATTTGCGTAATGTCGGCGTGGCCGTACCGCTGCATCCGGTGTGTCCGCCTAAACAGCATCCCCGTGAATACGATGGCAGCCATTACTGCGTGCTGGTGAGCCAGACCACGCGTGATCCGCAACCGGGTAGCGATCAGATTGACCGCGCTTATGAAGAGGGCTGGATCGGCGATCGTGGCTATCAGAAAACCGATGGCAGCTGGCAGCGCTGGTCGCTAGCGTTTATCGGCGATACACGTGCTGCCAACGGCGAGAAAGTGCCGGAAGTGTTTGTGGTGGATTTGCCCGAGGCGCTGAGTGATTACGCTAAACCCGGCGCAATACCCTTGCAGGGCACGACGGAAAAACTGCCTGCACCGCCAGCTGGCGTGCAGCAGCGCCGCATCACTCACAGTAAAGGATTAGCATTGCAGCCCCGCCACTGGTTGCGCGCATCGCCGGACGGTAGCGCCATCGCCTTCCTGATGGGGGATGAACAGGGTGTTGTGCAGCTGTGGAGTGTGTCGCCCAACGGGGGCGAAGCGCGCCAGATTACGCAGCTCAGCAGCAGTATTCAGTCGGCATTCAGCTGGCAACCATCAGGCGAGGCGATCGCTTTTATTTGCGATAACAGCGTGATGCGTTGTGAGGTAGCGACCGGGCACTGTACGCGCTTAACAGAACGCAGCGAGCAGCCGCCTTCCGGTGATGCGGTGGTATGGTCACCGGACGGCAAGCAGGTAGCCTATATGCGAGATGTGGATGGCTGGCGTCAGCTGTTCCGCGTCAGTGCGACGTCGGTGGCATAGCCGCTGCGGTTGCCAGGCTGGCGTCAGTGCCAGCCAATTTTTCGCTTTGCAGCACACGGTCATGCGCCGAATCTTTGTCAGTGCGGAAGTAATCCCACGGCAACAGAATCGTATCCAGTACGGCGGAGAAGGGCAGATCGATCACCGCCAGCGGCTTAATCGCCCAACTGGTATTGTCATCGGCGATCATATCTGCGCTGGCGCGTGTGCCGGGATAATAACCCTGGCTGGCGCCAGTGTGAGACATGACGCTGGAGCAACCCGAAGTAGTCAAGACGCTACAGACCAGCAGGCCGGTGAGCGGAAAGCTTTTCATCATTTTCATTTCATCATCCCTACAGCCATCACTTCTGGCTGGAGTGTGTCTCCTGCTGCAGCAAAGCTCTGTGGCGATGTCATGCGATGCAGGCGAAGAATTTCTGAGTGTATGCTATTTCGTCAAAATTGCCGCAAGAAAATACGTATTGCCCTTGAAAGCGATCAAAGTGCACCCATTTTTACTACAGGGTCGCCTTGCTGTCGCCGACAGGGACAGCAGCGGGCCGCACAACCTGTCCATGGTGGAAGGTTGCCAAAACTTGCTGATTTTCAGGAGTCTTTTTATGCGTAACTTTGATCTCACTCCGCTTTATCGTTCTGCTATTGGTTTCGACCGTCTGTTTAGTCTGCTTGAGTCCAATCAGAACCAGGCCAATGGTGGCTATCCTCCGTACAACGTTGAGCTGGTGGATGAAAACCACTATCGCATCACCATTGCCGTTGCGGGCTTTGCCCAGAGCGAGTTAGATATCACCTCACACGACAATGTGCTGATTATTCGCGGTGCGCACCCCGAAGAGCAACCGGAGCGCAAATACCTGTATCAGGGTATCGCCGAACGTAACTTTGAGCGCAAATTCCAGCTGGCCGATCACATCGTGGTGCGCGATGCGCGTCTCGAACTGGGCCTGCTGAGCATCGATCTGGAACGCATCGTTCCTGAAGAAGCGAAACCGCGTCGCATTGAAATCCTGAATTAAGGATATTGTCTTGAGAAGAAAACGCCGCAGAAATGCGGCGTTTTTGTTTCTGTCGATCAGGTGCGCACCCATAATCGCTGGCTTACCATCCCGCCAAACACGTTTACCAGCAGGCCGAGAATAATCACCGATGCACCGAGAATTTCCTGCGCTGACAAGGTCTCGTCGAGCACCAGCGCGGCACTGAGAATGCCCACCACCGGCACCAGCAGTGACAGCGGCGCAACACGCCAGGTCTCATAGCGACCGAGCAGATTTCCCCAGATCGCATAGCCGACAATGGTGGCAATAAACGCGAGATAAATCAGCGCCAGTAGGGTCTGCAATGAGATATGCAGCAGACTGGTGACGATCGCTGCCTCGCCATCGAACCACCATGAGCAGGCGAAAAAGGGCACGATCGGCACCAGTGCACTCCACACCACCAGCGACATTACCGGCACCTTACGGTTACGCAGTATGATCTTGTTGGTGATATTGCCCAGTCCCCACGACAGCGCCGCCGCCAGCGTCAGCATCATGGTGGTCAGCGTAATCCCAGCGGTGGTTTGCCCCTCCATGCCCGCTGTTGCCAGCATAAACATGCCAAGTGTCGCCACCAAAATCCCGGCGATGTGGTTCCAGCGCAGTTTTTCCGCCAGCAATAAAGCTCCCAGCAGCAGCGTAAAGAACGCCTGCGCCTGTAACACCAGTGATGCCAGTCCTGCTGGCATGCCGAGTTTGATCGCCAGAAACAAGAAAGCGAACTGACCAAAGCTGATGGTCATGCCGTACACAATCAGCCAGTGCAAAGGGATCTGCGGCCGCTTCACAAAGAAGATCGCCGGAAACGCCACTAACGCAAAACGTAATCCCGCCAGCAGAAACGGCGGCATATCGTGCAGGCCCAGCTTGATCACCACGAAATTCACGCCCCACACCACCACCACGCACAGGGCTAACATCATATCTTTTACTGACATACTCGTTCCTTACTGCAGCCGTTTCAGGCAGTCGCCGTCATCGGAGTGGCAATGTCTGCACAACAGTCATCGCCGACAACACGAAAAAAATCATCCACATTCAGCGCCACGGAACGCTCCAGCGCACCGGCGTTAAACCACAGCGTGCCGACATCACGCAGGCGCGTATCAACGCGCAACGCCAGTCGGTCATCAAAACTAAAGGGCGGCACCGCGCCCATCACACACTGCGTCAGATCCTGCGCTTTCTCTGGCGCGGCAAAGCTCGACTTCTTGCCGCCTATGGCGCGCGCGGCACTTTTGAAGTTGATCTTGCAATCACCCGGTACAATCGCCAGCAGGTAGCGCGCATCGGCGCCGTCTGGCATCGTGACTTCCAGCACCATCGCTTTAGCCGCCTGATTGAGATCGTTGCCGCGAATGCTGCTGATCACATCGGTCTGGCCGATGGCCTCATGCTCCACCACGCGATAGTCCGCGTGGTGTTGATCAAGCAGGGCGGTGATTTTTTCAAAGGTATTCATCTTCATCTCCTCGTCGAAGGCCCGGCATTAACTCCAGGCAATGGCGTGCTTCATTTTTTTGTCGGTCAGGCCAAAGAAAAAGCCCATGGTGATGCGCGTGTCGCCTTCCACGCGATCAATCTCGTGATAAAACGCAGGATTAAACAGATAGATGTCGCCGCTGCGTGGTGAGAACTCACATGCCTCGCTTTGCTCAATGACGCCAGTCTGATAGCCGAGTTCACCTGGCGTTTTGAAGCGCTCATCCACGGGATGCCACTTCTTGTTGAATATCCGCAGTTCCCCGCCCGCGTGACACTCCTGCAAACAGACCACACAGCTCAGTTGATGCAGGATGTTGGTGACGGCCAAACCACTGCCCGCGGCATCGCGTACGATGTTGTCGTTATGCAGTGGATTGGCGACGCCGTTGGCATGAAAGCGCACAATCGAACCCGCGTAATCGCCCAACTCCGGCTCGCGGGCAGTGTGCAGACTCTCCAGACGCAATGAGTGTTTCACCCAGTTGTAAACCTGATCGCGCAGGCAGTGCAGTGACGGTGGCAGAGCAGGCTGGATGTCGCGCAGCTCGGTGAAGTAATTTTCTGGTGCGCGAGTGTGTTTAGCCAGATAGGGGCCGAGCGTGGTCAGTGCGCCATTCGGATAGCGCGAGACGCGCACCTGATCGCGGCACTGTTGCAGATCGTCCACCACCGCTTCACGCACTTCAGGCGTCAGGAAATTGCGCAGCACCAACAGCGGCACGCGCGCGGTCACGATGTCATCCAGCCAGGTGCTTTCGACGAACATTTTGGGATGGATAACGCGTATCTGATTGAAAATGGCCATGCTGATCACTCCCCAAGTGGAAATTCATGAAGTTCATGGTTGTTCATGCGACGCCAGTCAGACGCCGTGCCCAGTGCAGCAATAGGTTCAGAAGAGATAAAAGTGGTGCTGTTGTTTTGATAATGGTGCAACGTGAAATAGTCAGGATAAGGGGTGTCATCGGGATGCCACTGCCACGCCCAGGCTTTATCCCGGGTGACAAAAATCGCATTAGCCGCGCTGCCGCCCGGTGCCACGCGCGCCATCTTGCTGCGCAGGTAGTCACGGGTAAAATCGGCAGGCGTCACCTGATCGACGATATATTCAAGATATTCGGCGGAGTCAAAGCGCGATTCCGCCATGCCCAGTTGCGCATAAACCGTGGGTAAAAAGCCGTTGTGCATCATGTACCACTGTGTTGCGCCGCTGGTACGCCAGAGTGGGTGAGAAAATTCAATGCCCTGGTTTTTGCTCAGCGTGGCATGGCGCACATGTACCGCCAGAAAACGGCTGTGACGCAGTGCATCAACATCAATACCGGGCAGCGCATCAGCAAAGGTGCCAGTGCCATGCAGGGTGCGAATCTTTCCCTGATCCAGCCATAAACAGCCCCAGCCATTCGGGTGCTGTTTGATCGGGCCCTCATGGGTTGCCGTTTCGCCGCAGCTCATCGCGCGAGCGGCGTCCAGTACCGCAGCTGCATTAAACTGGCCGTATGCCAGAATCATTCTGCACATAGAAGATCTCTCCGGGGGGCTAAGGACGGAACATCGAGAATCTGCTGGAACACCGCCAGCACGTCGTCCCGGCTGTCTGCCGCGAGGCGGAAGGTGGCGAGAATACCGGCATGGCGAGTGAGATCGGCATACAACGAGGATCGCGGTGAGACGGCCAGCGCGGGCAGATTGAGCGGTGGCAGTAGCTGACCGCGCTGATGTTCAGCGATCCAGCGCTCCGCAGCGTCAAATTGCAGGCGCTGACGCAGGCGCAGGCGGCCAATAGCCTGGGGTTGCTCCGGGAAGTGCAGCACAGACAAACCGCGCCCGGCTTCAATCTGAAACGCCACCTCTGCCCAGTTGATACCGGTGACTTCCTCGACCAGATTCACCACGCCCATGCCCGACAAACGGAAACCCATTTCCAGGAAGTGCGGTTCACCGTTCACCATAATGAAATCGATGTGGAAGGCACCCTGGCGATAGCCAAAGGTCTCACAGCAAAAGCTCATCAAACTGGCAAAGGCCGCAGGCAGCTGTTGCGCGGCCATCGCCACATGGCCGGATTCGTAAAAGCTGATACAGCCTTCGGCATCGATGTGGTGCTCGATCACCTTCTGGCAGCAGGTCAGCGCCACTGCGTGTCCGTTATCCACCACACCCTGTAGTGAATATTCGTCGCCCGGCAGCCAGCTTTCGACGATAAAACCGCTGAAGCCGCGTCCGCCGTAGTTCATGGTCTCCACCAGCTTGCCGATCACCGCATCGAGCTGGCTGGCCTCTTCCACCAGCCAGATCCCTAATCCGCCGCCGCCATCCACCGGTTTGATCACGCAGGGATAGAGCAGCGCATCACGCGCGTCACGAATGCTCAGTGGTGAGGCAAAGAAGCGAAACTCTGGCTGTGGGAAGCGCGGCCAGGCTTTACGCAGAGCCATGCGCTGTGCGTATTTATCCGGCGGAATAAAGCTCGGGCCGGCATCCGGCCCGGCCAACAGTTCACGCACGCGACCGGCGCTGGTGTTGTAGGCTTCAAAGCCCGCCAGCACCACCTGAGGATGTTCCAGTAAGCCCGCTCGCAGGCAGGCTTGTAACACATCCCACGGATTTTCCGGGCGATCGAGACGCACAATCAGATCGAACGGCAGCTGAATGCTTAAGCTTTGATAGTCGACAAAGTCGCCCATCTCCGCCAGCACGGTAAAATAGCCCTCGCGTTTTGCCACCGCACAATACGGATTTTGCCCGTCACGCGTGGCACCAATCTGCAGGAAAATCTTTCTCATCGCGTCGCCTTACCGGGTTATCGCCCGGAGATCACTTCAGTGACGATGTCTTGCAAGGCACCGTTGTTGACCTGAATCACTGCTTTGTGCGGATCGAAACGCAGCACGCGTGAGAGCGCATCGCCGCGCGTGCCATCCAGCAATGTATTAACCTGCGCACTGCGCCAGCACTGGCGCATCTGCGCAATGGTCAGGCCGGAGAGGTGCTCAAGCTGCTGAGCCAGCAGCAGGTCATCGCTATCGCCACACAGCAGCGCCCGCACCGCCTGCTCATTGGGTGCCTGGTTGAGCTGTTGCAGCCAGACGTTGAGCTGGTGGCCCTGCGCGATAAACGGCGAATAGATCATGCACACCAGCTGGATTTCGTTGAGGCCAAAGGCCTGTTCGGCAAACTGTGCTGCACGCTGGCGAGCACGTTCAATCGCCGCATCGTCCTGATAACGCGCCGCCATTTCCGCAATCAGTTGCGGCGGGAAATCTTTCTTCTCCATCAGGCCGAGCGCAAAGCGCACATATTCGCGAATGCCTTCGGCGTAGCTACGCTGCATCAGCGTCTCCGCTCGCAGACCGCGAATATGTGCCATTAACGTCGGGTTGCCGCAGTCCGATTCAGAGAAGCTGAACATCAGCTCATCAAAGCGGAAGTGCATAAATTCAGTGAGCAGTGACCAGTGCGCACCGGCTTCATAGGCGGTGTCCTGATAGATGTTGAAGAACAGCGGATCGCGCGCCAGCTGCCAGGTGATGCGATGGGCTGGGGTAACCTGATCGGCGCCGTAAATGTCGGCGAAATAACGTTCTGCCACGCCATCGAGGGTTTGCAGGAAGCCGCTAAAGCCGCGCGATTTGTCGGCAACGGGCGCATCAAACAGGCGTGAAAGATGACGAGCCCAGGCGAGGTAAGCGGTTTGCTCCTGCGGCGAATCACCGGTGATGATCACATCCACGCCGCCCTCGTAGTGCGCGGCAAGGCCAAACGAGTTCACCATGCTGAGGTTGCAGGCGTTACAGAAAGTGGAACGCGCATCGGCACGGAAGCGATGGCCATTCATCAGCACATCGTTGCGATTCTGCTGGCGCACGCTATCGGGCATCGGCAAATGGCGTTCGAAGTGGCGGATTTGCAGGCCATCGGTCACCAGGCATTCGGTAAAGTCATCCCCCGGAATGTGCAGTGCACGATATACCCGGTCGATATTCTCCATCACGCTGTCGTTCATCGCCGCGTGACGATTGGTGCTGATGCGTAGCTGGAAGGTGCTGCCCTGCTGCTGCCAGATCAACCCCTGAATGTAGCGCACATACGCCACCATATAGCTGCTGTCTTTCCCGCCGCCATAGGCAAGCAGCACGCGATTGTTCGCGGGGTTTTTGCTATCGGGCAGGGCGGCAAGTAAGCGTTGAGAACAGCGTTGAGCAGAATCGATAATCGCGGGCGTGAGATAACCTTCAATTTCTCTCATCATGGTGGACAGATTATTCATTTTTCACTTCATCCTTTGGCTAATAAAATCGCCGTTACCGTGCTGGCGGCAACGGGCAGGAAAAGGGGCCACGAAGTTGCAACGGAATGAATGTCTGAGGCTGAATAAACAGATGCAGCCTAAAGTACTTTGAATGTAATCTGATGGATACGCACAGATCAGCACGATATAGGGTGGAACAGATGGCGGATGGAACGGGTGAACAGGAGAGTCAGAGTAGTCGTTACCGTCAGATTGCAGAGCAGATAAAGCAGGCGATTCACAGCGGATCGTTGCCGCCCGATAGCCGTTTACCGTCGGTACGTACGCTGGCAACACAGTACAGCGTCAGCATGACCACCGCCCTGAAAACATTACGGACGCTGGAGGATGAACACTATGCGGTGGCGCGTCCTAAGTCCGGCTTTTTTGTTGCACCCCGTCAGGTTCCCAGGGCGTTACCCGCAGCCATCCACAGCGAACAGCCGCGTGAAGTCGCCCCGCTGGATGAGCAAACCGAGCTGCATCTGGCGATGCTGGGCTCCGATTGTCGTGTGCGGCTGGATCTGGCCAATGGCGATATCTCGCTCTATCCGGTCAAGAAAATTGGATTGCTGATGCGCCAGATGGGCTACAGCAAACCGGCGCTGCTCGGAAACACGGTAAAAGGCACCGGCTATGCGCCGCTCAAAGCCGAGATTGCACGCCGCGCGGTGGATTATGGCTGCAATATCAGCGCTGATGACATCCTGATCACCAACGGCTGCATCGAAGCTATCTCACTGGCTCTGCGCGCCACGACCCGCCCCGGCGATATCGTGGCAGTGGAATCGCCGTGCTACTTCGTGCTGTTGCAGATGCTGCATAACCTCAATCTGCGCGTGATTGAAGTGGAAGCCGGGCCGGAAGGTTATGTTAACGTCAGCAAACTCACCGCGCTGTTTCAGCGTAAAGCGGTGCAGGCCTATCTCACCATCAACAACATCAATAATCCGCTGGGGAAAAGCATTCCCAACGAGCAGAAGGCCTATATTGCGCGTCAGGCCGATGAAAACGATGTGGTGATCATTGAGGACGATATCTTTGGTGATACGGCCTTTGGCGATCGCCGTCCGTTCCCGATGCGCGCCTTCAGCCCGAATGCCATTCTGTGCAGCGGCTTCTCGAAAACGGTGGCGCCCGGTATCCGCATTGGCTGGGTGCACAGCAGTAATTACATGCGCAAAATCGCCTCGCTGAAATACACCACCAGCATGGGCACCTCGGTGTTGTCACAGGCAGCGATTGCCGAACTGCTGCGCAGCGGCGGCTACGATGCGCATCTGCGCAAATTGCGTCGTGAGCTGAGGAATCAAATCCACCATATGCGTCAGGCGGTGTTGCGTTATTTCCCTACGGGTACGCGTGTATCTGATCCGGAAGGCGGCTATGTGTTGTGGGTGGAAATGCCAATTCAGTCGTTAAACGTGCGTGCGCTGTTTCTTAAAGCGCGCAACGCGGGTATCGGTATCGCGCCGGGACATATCTTCGCCACCGATCATCGCTACGATCACTGTTTCCGGCTGAACGCCGGTTTTGGCTGGAATGCGGAAGTGGAGCAGGCGATAAAACAGCTGGCAGAGTGGTGCCAGCTGTCATTAACGGCGGATTAAGCCTCGTTAGCTATCATTTCCAGTTCTTCCGCCAGAATCTGCACCGCACGTTCAATTTTCTCCGCGTCCGGCACATAGTTCATGCGCATGCACTGATGCGTATGTGGCCATTCCTGTTCCAGACCGGGGAAGAAGAAGTGGCCCGGCACCATTAGCACGCCGCGCGCTTTCAGGCGCTGATACAACGCTTCGGTGCTGATCGGCAGGTCGCGGAACCACAACCAAAGGAAAATCGCGCCTTCGGGTTTGTGGATCAGGCAGCGATCTTCCGGCAGATAGCGGCGCAGAATGGCAATCGTCTCGCTTACCTTGGCCTGATAGAACGGCTTGATCACCTCTTCCGACAGACGCAGCAAATCACCGCGCACAATCATTTCAGTGGCAATCGCCGGGCCGATGCTGCCTGGCGCTAAACTGATGATGCCGTTCATGTTACCAATGGCGCTAATCGTGCTTTCATCGGCAACGATAATGCCGCAACGTGCACCCGGCAGGCCAAGTTTCGACAGGCTCATACACAGAATGGTATTCGGGTTCCACAGCGGACGGGCTTCGCTGAAGATAATGCCGGGGAAGGGCACACCGTAGGCGTTATCGATCAGGAGAGGCACGCCATGCTGCTGTGCCAGCGCATCCAACTGCATCAGCTCGTCATCGGTGATCACGTTGCCGGTCGGGTTGGTCGGGCGCGATACGCAAATCAGGCCCACGTCCTCATTCAGCGGCAGATGGTCGAAATCAACGTGATACTTGAACTGGCCCTCGGGCAGCAGCTCAATGTTGGGCCTGGCGGAAACAAACAGATCTTCTTCCAGCCCGGCATCGGCGTAACCGAGGTACTCCGGCGCCAGCGGGAACAACACGCGCTTTTTACTGCCGTCGGCGCGACGGCCAGCAAACAGGTTGAACAGATAGAAGAACGCGCTCTGGCTGCCGTTGGTCAGCGCAATATTTTGCGCGGTGATCGGCCAGCCCAGCTCTTCACGCAGCATGTTCGCCAGCGCATCCAGCAGCAGCGTTTTACCGCGCGGACCATCATAGTTGCACAGTGCTTCGCTCAGTTTGCCGTCCTGATGCATCTGCAGCAGCAGCTGGTTGAAATAGTCATTGATGGCCGGGATCTGTGCCGGGTTGCCGCCGCCGAGCATAATGGTGCCAGGCGTGCGCAGGCCTTCACCCATGTCTTCCATCAGACGTGAGATGCCGGAATGTTGAGTAAATTTGTCGCCGAACTGAGAAAAGGACATAGGAAGTTAAAACATTGTAATCGGGAATGGGCAACCACCATAGCGCCCGCCACGGGCAGGCGCAATGGCTAAAGCAGCAAGCTTAGGCCAGGATTTGCGGGTTAACGCAGTTTTTCTCGACTTTGCCGCTCAGCGCAGCAATCAGATTGTCCACCGCATCACGCGCCATGCCGTAACGCGTTTCATGAGTGGCTGAACCGATGTGCGGCAGCGCCACGACGTTCGGCAGCTTGAGGATCTCCGCATCAGCGGGCACCGGCTCCACTTCAAACACATCCAGACCCGCAGCGTGAATCGTGCCGTCTTTCAATGCCGCCGTCAGCGCTTGCTCATCAACCACCGGGCCACGACCGGCATTAATCAGGATGGCGCTGGGTTTCATCATCTTGAGCTGTGCAGCGCCAATCATATGATGTGTCTGCTCGGTCAGCGGCAGGCTGATGCAAACAAAATCACTCTCTTTCAGCAGCGTTTCAAGATCGCAGGCGCGTGCACCGAAGCGGGTTTCCGCCTCTTCATGCTGACGTCGTGCGTTGTAGAGAATATTCATGCCGAAGCCGAAGTGCGCACGCTGCGCCAGCGCCAGGCCGATACGGCCCATGCCGAGAATACCCAGCGTTTTGTGATGCACATCGATACCAAAATGCTCTGGCCCGATGCTTTTCTTCCACTCGCCCCCTTTAACCCATTGATCCAATTCGGTGACGCGACGGGCGGTGCTCAGCACCAGTGCCATCATGGTATCGGCCACGGTTTCGGTCAGAACAGTTGGCGTGTGCATCAGCAGTACATTGCGCTGATTCAGTGCTTCAACATCGAAATTGTCATAGCCCACGGAAACGGTAGAGCAGGCGCGCAATGCGGGCATCTTTGCCAGCAGATCACCATTGACTTTACCGCCTGAGCCGAGCAAACCCTCGGCTTGCGCAAACTGTGCGGCATGCTGCTGCACGGTTTCGGGGGAGACGTCATGCACTTCGGTGACGGTAAAATGGGCATCCAGTTTAGCGCGCAGATCGTCTGGCAGGCTCTTATAAAGAATCACAGCAGGTTTCATCATTTGCTCCCTGTAGAACGTGTGACGGGCGACCTGAGTCGCCCGGAAAAGTCATTTCTTACGCTTTCAGGCGTGCTTCGCCCCATGAATCGGTGCTGTCTTGTTCTCGGCGGGCTTGACGATTAACGTCAGCCACACCGACACCAGCAGCGCGGCACCCATAAAGATGTAAGAGGCGGCAGGACTGCCGGTCGCGCCATTAAGATAGCCTACAATCCACGATCCGATGAAGGAACCGAGTGCGCCCATGCTGTTAATGAGTGCCATGGCACCGCCGGCAACATTGCGTGGCAGCATTTCAGTAATCAAGGCAAAGAACGGGCCGTAAGGGGCATACATCGCGCCACCGGCAATCACCAGCAAGGCATACGACAGCCAGAAGTGGCTGGAGCCGACCAGATAGGAGCCGATGAACGCCAACGCCCCAATCAGCAGCAGTGGCCAGACAAACCGCTTACGGTTCTGCATTTTGTCAGATGCCCACGACACCACGACCATCGCAATGGTCGCCACCAAATAAGGCACCGCCGACAGCCAACCCGCTTCTACCATGCCCATCTGTGTGCCGTTGCGCAGAATCGAAGGCAGCCACAGTACGAAGCCGTACACGCCAATGCTCCAGGCAAAATATTGCATGCACAGAATGATCACGTTGCGATTACGGAAGGCTTCGCCATAGTTGCGCACCGCTTTGATGCCTTCCTGCTCTTTCTGCAACTGCGCCTGCAGGGCAGATTTCTCTTCGTCGCTCATCCATTTGGCCTGTGCTGGCTTGTCCTGCACCAGGAACCACCAGGCCACGGCCCAGATCACCGCCGGGATACCTTCGAAGATAAACATTTCACGCCAGCCGAAAGCATTAATCAGATAGCCGGAAACCACCGACATCCACAACACTGTGACCGGATTACCAAGGATCAGGAAGGTATTGGCGCGCGAGCGTTCCGATTTGGTGAACCAGTTGCTGATGTAAATCAGCATTGCCGGCATCACCGCCGCTTCCACCACGCCGAGCACAAACCGAATCGCGGCCAGCATTGGAATGTTGCTCACCACGCCGGTTAACGAGGCACAGCCGCCCCACAAAATCAGGCACCAGAAAATCAGCTTCTTCACGCTGCGGCGTTCGGCATACACCGCGCCGGGGATCTGGAAGAAGAAATAGCCAAGGAAGAACAGGGCACCCAGCAGCGATGACATGCCTTTAGTGATGCCGAGATCGTCATTAATCCCTGCGGCAGAGGCGAAGCTAAAGTTCGCCCGGTCCAGATACGCCAGACTGTAGGTGATAAACACGATGGGCATGATAAACCACCAGCGTTTTGGCGCGATTGTCTGCGATTTCATGGGTGACTCCTCTGTTTTGAGGCGGGCACATTCAATGGATGCGCCTCGAAATATTCGGGTTGTGTAGAGACAGACTGTTTCACCAGGTACACATCAATGCGTACCCTAACTGCTGGGTTGCCAATGAAGGCAACCGCTTGATTAAAAATCGCCAAGCGCCGCGCGCGTCGGCAGCCCTTCACTGTCGCCCGCGACCTGAATCGCCAGCGAACCAATCTTGTTACCGCGCAGAATCGCCTGCGGCAGCGATTTGCCTTCCAGCAGTGCGCTGATCAGGCCCACGGCAAAACCATCGCCCGCGCCCACGGTATCCACCACGTTATCGACGAGAATCGGTGCGACATTGCCCTTTTCACCGTCGGCGGTTTTGTACCAGGCGCCGTCGCAGCCGGTTTTGATCACCACCGCCCGTACACCTTTATCCAGATAGAAATCGGCGATGGCTTCTGGCTGACGATAGCCGGTCAGAATGAACCCTTCTTTCTCACCCGGCAGCACCCAGTCTGCGTACTCTGCCAGCAGATTCAGCTGCTTACGCATCTCCTCCTCGCTGCGCCATAACACCGGGCGCAAATTCGGATCGAAGGAGATGGTTTTGCCGCGCGAACGCATCTCTTTGGCCGCATGTTTGGTCAACTCAAGCGAACTGTCGGAGAGGGCGGCGGCCACGCCGCTCAGGTGCAGGTGACGCGCGCCGCCGAAGTAATCCGCATCAAAATCCTGCGGCGAGAGATGGCTGGCAGCGGAGCCTGCGCGGAAATATTCCACTTCAGGATCGGAACCGTCATCAACGCGCGACTTGAGCTGAAAACCGGTGCGATAGCGGCTATCCGTGGTCACACAGTGGTGATCGACCTTCTCTTTCTCCAGCTGTTGCAGCGTAAAACGGCCGAAACTGTCATCGCCGACACGGCTGACCCAACCGACCTGTAAACCGAGACGCGCCAGTCCGATGGCCACATTCAGTTCGGCACCAGCAATACGTTTGACGAAGCCCTCTGCGGCGGCGAGATCCCCACTTTGCTGAGCGATAAACATCGCCATCGCTTCGCCAATCGTGACCACATCCAGTTGCTTCATCATCGGCTCCTTACACTGCACGCAGCAGATCAACGTAATGGCGTGTCACGGCCAGCAGGTCTTCACCTTCGAGCGGGAACTCGATGCCGCGCGGCGCATCAGCAGGCAGTGCTTTCAGCAATGCACGCCAGCTGCCGTCGGTGTCATCCAGCGCCACGGCACGGAAGCTCTCGCCATGCGGCACTGCGGCTTTAACGTGAATGTAGCTGACGTAACGACTGAGCTGTGCTGCAGCCTGTAAAGCGTCTTCGCCGGTCCACTGCCAGTTGCCCATGTCGAAGGTCATATCCAGCGGCAAGGCGGCATCGCAGGTACGATGGAAGAAGGTTTGCATCGGGGCCAGTTTGCTGTCTGGCGTTTGATCATTTTCCACCACTACGGTCACTGGCGATGCGGCCAGTACCTCAACCAGCGAAGCATCGCTGAGATCGACAAAGTGCCCGAGGGCGATTTTCAAACGCTTAGCGCCCATCTGCTCCGCTTCCAGCAGGAACTGTCCCAGACGAGGGTTAAGCGAGCCGTCCTCCAGCCACAGGGCTTCCGGCACCGAGTAGCTGGCGCTGAGCTGCTGCTGGGCAATGGCTTTATTCAGCGAATGCAACTGCAGCAGGTCGTCTTCACTGAATAGCTCACGACGGATTTCCACACCATCCGCGCCAGCGGCTTTGATCAGCGGCAGCAGGGCGGTCTGGCCACCTAACTCAGCGACTTTGTGCGTGCCGTAGGCGGCGGTGACCACGATGATTTCCGGATGTGCCATGTTGTCTCTCCATTGAACAGGGAAGGATGCGGTCAGAGCCGCCCGTTGTCTTAAAATCGATGTCTTAAAAAAAACCTAAATGGAACCGGTTCCAAATGAAAGGAAGAGAGTGTGGAATTATGATCCTGCTCACGAAGTGAGCCAGAGAAAGGGGAATTAGCGCAGCGGCTGGCTGGAGCCGCGCACAATCAACTCGCCGGGGAAAACCTGCTCGCTAATCGGCTGTTCGTTGCCGTCAATGCGAGCGATCACCTGTTCCAGCGCCGCATAGCCAATTTGCCAGGTGGGCTGTTTCAGGGTGGTGATGCCCACGCCTGCCAGTGCGGCCCACTCCAGCTCATCAAAACCGAGCAGGCCGATGGTTTCCCCCCAGCGCTGTTCGAGCCGCTGCAAGGCGCGCGCCACCTGCAAGGTCAGGGCACCGTTGGCGGCCATCACCGCGCAGCGTTTGTCACTGTGGCGTTGCTGGAATGTCCGCAGTACCTGCTCAAGCTGCTCTGGCTGGTGCAAGGGCACTTCGGCGTTTTCCGCCATCACCCCGGCATGGGCTTTGCTGGTGTCATAGAAGGCGCCAAGGCGTTCACGGCGGGTGTTGACGCTGCCCAACGGTTCGCTGAGGAACAGCAGCGCATCGTAACCATTATCCAGCAGGTGCTGGGTGGCAATTTGCGCGGCTTCGGGATTATTCAGGCCAACCACATCGCAGGCGAAGTCAGGAATTTTGCGGTCGATCAACACCATCGGCAACATCGACTGCTGCAGGCGTTTCAGCACCTCTTCGTGCATCCCCACCGCATTGACCACGATGCCCTCGACCTGATAACTGCTGAGCAATTGCAGATAATACTGTTCACGATCGACTTCGTTATTGGTGTTACACATCAGCAGCGTAAACCCCTGCGCGCGACAGGCCGCTTCAATACCGCTCAGAACATCCACTGAATAGGGATTGGTAATATCCGCGATAATCAGGCCAATCAGCCGCGTGCGGCCACGCTTCAGTCCGCGCGCCATCTGGCTGGGACGATAATCAAGATCGGCAATCGCCTGTTCAATACGGGCTTTGAGATCGGGCGAAAGCAGATTCACTTCGCCATTGAGGTAGCGGGAAACGCTGGTTTTACCGGTTTTTGCCGTACGGGCAACGTCACTGATTGTGGCTCGTGGCGGCCTGGTTTTCATTGCGTACACCTGAATAATAAAATCAGGCGAAGACTACCACAGCACGGCGCACACGCAATCATTGTGCATCAGAAGTGAGGCGCAACATCGGTTGCCACAGCGTCTGGAGTTCATCAAGCGGTGCACCTTCCAGCAGTTGCAGCACCATTTCGGCCACGCGTTCGCCAATGCGCTGCTGCGACAGTTGCAGAATCGCGTTCACTGGCTGATCGATAATGGAGTCATGCGGTAAGCCATCATAGACGTACAGTGGGATCGCCCGCGCACCGCTTAAACGGTCGGCCTGCTGCAGCGCGATGGCCGCGCCTTCACCCAGCGGCGCACAATCGGTGATGATGGCTTGAGGCGCGATATCCTGCGCCAGCCAGCGCTGTGTTTGCTGATAACCGGCACGACGTGTCATCGGTAGCGCGGCCAGCATCGTCGGCGCGATAGGCGGTTGATGCTGTGTGAGGGCATCGATAAAGCCGTGGCGACGATCGAGGATATACGTGCAGGGCTCGTTGCCGCCAAGATAGGCAAGCCGCGTCAGCCCTTGTTGCAGGCAGTGTTCAGCGGCCAGCAGGGTGCCTGCATGATTATCGTAATCAAACCAGGCATAAGGTTGCGGCAGCTGGCTGCGGCCCAGCGTGAGAAAGCGATAGCCTTTCTGCTGCAAACGCTGCAGACGGATATCATGCGGTTGGGTATGGGTGAGAATCAGCGCATCCAGCGCGCCACTGCGCAGCAAGCGCATCAGCGTGCGGTGCTTATCCTGCGGTTTATCCGGCAGAATCATCAGATCAATGTCATGCTGAGCAAGGCGCTGATCCAGCGTCAACAGCATTTCACTGTAGTAACTGTCATTCAAAGAGGCGGTGCTGACCGGGAAAACCAGCCCGACGGCATTGGCGCGGCCGGTCTTCAGACGGCGCGCGGCATCATTCGGACGATAGCCGCGTGAAGTGGCTTCTTCTTCAATACGTTTACGCGTGGCGGCCGCAACATCGTCATAGCCATTTAGCGCACGACTCACGGTGGTAACAGAGAGGCCGAGGGCAGCGGCAATGGCTTTGAGCGACATGATGACGTTTTCCACTGATCAAATTTTGATCACGCTAGCATAAAGTATTTCACGGCTCTATTGGTTGACGATTATAGAGCGTTATCTGATACAAAAAGCGTCAATTGCGGTGTAAAAACGTGCGGAAAAGCCGATCTGCAGAAACAGATCGGCGAGCGGGATTAACCCAGTGGACTCAGCGTGATCTCGACGCGGCGGTTTTGTGCTTTACCCGCTTCGGTGCTGTTGCTGGCCACCGGATTATCCGGGCCCATGCCCTGCGTGCGCAGACGGTTCTGGGCTACGCCTTGCAGAATCAGGCCGCTGGCCACGCTATCCGCACGTTGTTGCGACAGACGCATATTCAGCGCGCGTGTACCGGTGCTGTCGGTGAAGCCCACAACATTGACAGCAGTTTTAGGATACTCTTTCAGCACCATCGCGACACCTGTTAACGTATTGGCGCCTGCCGGTTTCAGGTTGCTGCTGTTGGAGTCAAAGGTAACGTTATTCGGCATATTCAGCACGATGTTATCGCCCTGACGCGTCACGCTAACACCAGTCCCGCGCATTTTGTCGCGCAGCTTCGCTTCCTGCACATCCATGTAATACCCGACGCCGCCGCCCAGTGCAGCACCGGATGCGGCGCCAATCAGCGCGCCTTTGCCGCGGTCTTTCTTCGACGATGACAACACGCCAACGCCTGCACCCAGCACGGCACCTAAGCCCGCGCCGATGCCGGATTTCCCGGCCTGCGATTCGCCGGTATAAGGATTGGTGGTACAACCGGACAGCACAACGCTGCCGCTAAGTAACAAGGCCAGCGTCAAACTACGCTTTTTCATTGAAAATCCCTCACAAAGTCACACGGGGAAAATGCCCCAAAACGGCACTATTATGCCGTTCAATAATGGGGAAATGCGTGAGGGTCAGTCTTAAAGTGTAAAGATTTGCTTTAAAGATTATCGGGATGGCAGAAACAGCTGGTTTGATGATCGTTAATCAGCCCGCACGCCTGCAAAAATGAATGGCAGGTTGTCGGACCGACGAATTTAAAACCACGCTTCTTTAACGCTTTAGAGAGCGCAATGGCAGGCTCGGAGGTGGTGGGCGCCAGCTTGTAATCGGCGAAACGGTGCAAAATCGGCTGATTATCGACAAATGACCAGACAAAGCGTGAAAAGTCTTCGCCTTCCGCTTCCAGCGCCAGCATGGCTTTGGCGTTATTGATGATCGCCTCCAGCTTACCGCGATGACGGATTAATCCGCTGTCCTGCAGCAAGCGCAGCATGTCTGCCTCATCCATCAACGCCACGGCCTGAGGATCAAATTCGTGGAACGCGCGACGATAGTTCTCACGTTTCTTGAGCACGGTGATCCACGATAAACCCGCCTGTTGCCCCTCAAGGCAGATCATTTCAAATAAGGCTCGCTTATCAGTTTGCGGCACGCCCCACTCATTATCGTGGTACGCCAGATAGAGCGGATCCTGTGTTACCCAGCCACAACGTTGCATATTACTCTCCCTAAGCATGAGGAAAATACAGTTAATCCCTTGACGTATTACAGAATCGATTAATAGTTAATCAATGGGTGCCGATAATCAATAAACCTGAATCTTAACGCCCGTTTCCTTTCTGGCTCGTCAGGAGTCTTTCATGTTGCAGAAAAGTCAGCGGACAGGCCAGCACAATCTCATGCTGGCTTTTGGCAGTGTGTGGCTGTTATTTACGGCGGTGCCGGCTTACGCCTGGGATGAATCGGGCGCGGATTATGTGCCGGATTACAACGCGATACTTGCTGAAAAGATTTCCAGTAATCACCTGATGTTGACAGAAGATCGTGACATCAGCCTGATGGATGCCGCGCTGAATTCACCGGATGAGAGCGCCATGGTGTTGCACAGTGAAAAAGCCAGCGTGGGGAATGCCCCCTTTGCTAACCGCTATTCGGCAGGCTGGCAGATGCCGATGAGTGCGACGCTGCGCACCGGTCCGGTGGCGCAATTCGCGGTGGATGATTCGCGAGTGAGTTGCCCGAAGTGTGAATTTGTCGATGGCAATCGCGCCGGGCATATTGCCTCACTGGGCTGGCGCGTTGATTCCACCCTTGACTGGATTTCACCCTGGGCACAGGTTAGCTACAGCCATCAATTGAGTGATGAAAACGCGTCATCGCTGCGCGATCGCCCCGAGGAGATCGGCCATGAAAGCAACTGGGTCGATGTCAGCGTGGGGGCCAATGTGCCGTTTGGGCAAAATATGGCGGCTTTCGCCTCCTTCTCGCAAACCGGTGCGGTGATCAGCGGCGAACAGTTTATTTACAGCCTTGGCGTCAGCGCCAGTTTCTAAATCCTGCGCGATCCATCGCGTTAAAACAGGTACACTGACCGCTTAGCGCTAAACCTATAGGCGCTCCGGGTTGGTCAACGTCAGGTTTCTTCATGTCAGTTAAAATCTTATCTTCAACGCTGGTGGGGCTGGATGGCTTTTGCCAGGATCCGCTTGCCGTGTTGCAGCAGGCCGATAACGGCGTGCTGGCGGTGCTGCACAACAATGCGCCCGCTTTTTATGCGCTGACACCGCAGCGTCTGGCACAGTTGCTGGCGCTGGAAGCCGCAGCGCAGCAGCCAAATGATGTCACGCTGGATGACAGCCTGTTCCATACCGATGCGGCACCGATCGCCACACCGGTGGGCAAGTTTGCCATGTACGCGGGCTGGCAGCCGGATCACGATTTTCAGCGGCAGGCCGCCATCTGGGGTGTAGCGCTGAGTGAACCGGTAACGGCGGCCGAACTGGCCACCTTTGTGGCTTACTGGCAGGCCGAAGGCCGACTGTTCCATCATGTGCAGTGGCAGCAGAAACTGGCGCGCAGCGTACAAATGAACCGCGCTGCCAACGGCGGTCAGCCCAAGCGCGATATCACCCAGATCAGCAATACTCAATATGATATTCCCGATGGATTCCGAGGTGAGTGATGAAAACGCCGAACGATCTTTTCAGTCGCCTGAAAAAATTTATGCCTGCGGATGTGCAGCCGAAATTTAAAAACGGTGAAGAGCTGCTGGCGTGGAATCAGGAGCAGGGCCGTCTGCGCTCTGAAGCCATCGTGCGCGAAAACCGCGCCATGAAAATGCAGCGCATCATGGGGCGTTCTGGTATCCGTGAGCTGCATATGAACTGCTCGTTTGATAACTATCGTGTCGAGAATGATGGTCAGCGCAAAGCACTCGCGCTGGCGCGGGAGTATGCCGCCGGGTTCGACAGCAGCATTGCCAGCTTCGTGTTTTCTGGCCGCCCTGGCACCGGAAAAAACCATCTGGCCGCCGCCATTGGTAACGACCTCATTCTGCGTGGCAAAAGCGTATTGATTGTCACCGTGGCCGATTTGATGTCGAGCATGAAAGGCACCTTCAGCGGTGGCAGCGACATCACCGAAGAGCGCTTGCTGCAGGATCTCAGCCATGTGGACCTGCTGGTGATCGATGAGATCGGCATGCAGAGCGAATCCCGCTACGAAAAAGTGATCATCAATCAGATTGTCGATCGTCGCTCATCGTCAAAACGCCCAACCGGCATGTTGTCGAATCTGGACCCGGCGGGAATGAACGGCTTATTAGGCGAGCGCGTGATGGATCGTATGCGTCTCGGCACCAGTTTGTGGGTGCGCTTCGATTGGGAAAGCTATCGCAGCCGTGTACGCGGTGATGAGTATTGAGTCAGGTGGGCGCGCGATGAAAGCAGCCGGTAAAGGCCCCGCATTACTTCGATTAAACAACCTTAAGCGCGTGATGACGCAACTGCGTAGCACGCGTATTACTTCCCGCCAGGATATCGCGCTGGCGCTGCAGCTGAGTAAAAACACCGTTTCCCTGATTGTGGATGATTTGCTGGCGCAGGGCCTGATTCACGAACTCGGCCCGGTGAGCGTGGCAGCGGCCGGACGCCCAAAAATCGAAATTTCGCTACGCGCGGAAAAGCTAAAAAGCGCCGGCATCATGGTGGAGCGCAACGCCATTCACTGGCGCGTCTGTGATTATTTCTCGCAGGTGATTGCGGAACAAACCTGGCAAACGGCTACCTCCGATCCTGCGCAGTTGCTGCATGAGCTGGGGGAAGTGTGCCAGACCTTGCACGCCGCGCATCCTGAACTGCTGGGCATCGCCGTAGGCTTTCCCGGTATCATCGATCCACAGCGTGGCCGGGTGCACTTTTCCGCCCATCTTGGCTGGCAGGATGTCGATGTTTTGACGCCGCTGGTCAGCGCCTGCCGTTTGCCGCTGCGCATTATGCATAACGTCAAAGCCGCTGCGCTGCTCTCGGTGGAGCAACTCGATCTGGATAGAGCACAGAGCCATTTTTATCTGCGTATCGGTGAAGGGGTTGGCGGCTCGCTGGTAGAGCAGGGTGAAGTGTTTGTCGGCAGCAGCTGGACCGCAGGGGAGATTGGTCATTTGCAGGTGCAACCCAAAGGGTTGCGTTGTAGCTGTGGACGTTCAGGCTGCCTGGAAACACTGATCAGTCAGCCCGCGATTCAACAGCAGTTGGGGCAGCGTAAAACAGGACTGCGCTGGCAGAACGCCGCCAGTGAACCGCAGATCGCGAGTGAGGTGATGGCGTTAACCGGTCAACATCTGGGCCACGCCCTGAGCCATGTGATGCAGCTGGTGAACCCGGCGAGCATCATTATTGATGGGCCGTGGAATACACATCCTGCCTTTATCCAGGCGGTTGAAGAAACGGCGCAGGCCAGCACGCTGGCCTTTACCTTCTCCCACACGCAGCTGCATTTCCTGCCGCAGCGTATTGATCCTGCCAACGGTTTGGCGCTGGCGGTGATTGAGCAATATGAGCGCGCCATCTCTTAGGCGCGCCCTCATCACACCCTCTTAATGCCGTGGAATATCAAACGACTCGCTGGACTTGGCCGGCGAGGTGCTCTGCGGCAGTTCCGCTTCGACGTTAAACTTCTCCAGCACCAGCCCATGAATTTTCTCCAGCGACACGCCCGCGGTCTCTGGCAGGTAGCGGAAGGTAAAGAAGTACATTCCCAGAGAGAAAATCGCGAACAGCAACAGAGGGAAGCCACCGTGGAACAGATCCAGCAGCATTGGGCTGCTGTTCATGATCGGGAAAGTACTGCTGATCACAAAGTTCGCCAGCGACATGGCACAGATGGAAATCCCGACGCAAATCGAACGAATTTCGGTAGGGAAGATTTCGCCCAGCACGGTCCAGACGATCTGGCCCCAGGTCATGCCGAAGAAAATCATATAGGCAAACAGACCCACCACCGCCAGCATACCCGGCAGGTGATAATAGAAGGCGATGAACGAGTAAGCGAGGCAGATGCAGGAGGTGATGGCCCCCAGCAGCAGCAGCTTACGACGGCCAATTTTATCAATCACCATCATGCCCGCCAGCACGCCAATAAACTGACAAATCGACAGCCAGAAGGTCTGCAGCAACGCTGAATCGGTGCTGCCCGCCACGTTCTTCAGCAATGTCGGGCCGAAGTATTGAATCACGTTAATGCCGCTGATTTGGTTACCGACCGCCAGACCGATACCGATCACCAGCAGCGGAATGGTGGTTTTATCCAGACGCAGGCGCGATTTATGTTGATGTGCGGTTTTGTCTGAGAACGAGTGTTTGATTTCATTGAACACGCTCTCGGCATGCTCGCGATTGGAAATTTTGGTCAGCGTATCCAGCGCTTCATCGTATTTGCCCTTGAGCACGTTCCAGCGCGGAGATTCCGGGATAAAGGCGATGAAGAAGATGAACAGCGCACAGGGCACCAGTGCAGTAGCCAGAATGTAACGCCAGCCCATGTTGATCATCACCTCGGGCAGCGTCGATTTGGTGATGAAGTAGTTGGTCAGTAACACCACCGATTGTCCACCGACACAGCATACCGCATAGAGTGCAGTGGTACGGCCGCGAAACTTCGACGGCGACAGTTCCGCGAGGTAAATCGGCGAAATCACCGAGGCGAGGCCAATCGCCAGTCCACCAATGATACGGAACAGCACAAACACCGTGAAGTTGTGGGCGATCGCCGTTCCGATCACCGAAGCGGTGAACAGCAGCGCGGTAATGGCGAGCGATTTTTTGCGTCCGAGTTTGTCACTCAGGCGGGGGGCGATAAAGCATCCCACTAAGCTACCCAGCAGAATGTTGGAAACAGCCCAGCCGGTTTCAGCCGGGGTTAACTGGAAATATTCACTTAAAGGTTCGATTGCACCGGAGATAATAGAAGAGTCATAGCCCATCAGCAGTCCGCCAAATGCCGCGACGGTACAGCAGAGAATGACATACTTCATGTTGTAGCGTTTTTGCCTGGTATCCATTGTTATAGCCCCTTGTCTCTACGGCCTGAACGTTACGTGTTCAGAAAGAGGAGTGGTGTAGGTTATCGATGTTCAGCGTTGTTCACTCAAGGTCATCGCTTTGGAATATATGTTCTAAATGATGGTTTTTGGATCATTTTTTCCAGGAAGTGTGAAGGGTGTTGCGAAAATTGCTGATGGCAACATTCACGGCAGGGCCATATTTGGCTGAAATGATAGGTTTTTTATCAGGCGTGATTGGCGCAACATGACGTTTCTTGTTTTTTCTTGCAACGGTGTGAAATTTTTATTCTGTAATGCAACCCTGATTTCTCTTTCTGAGAGCGGTTAAGCGTGGGTTTCATTTTTTGTCGGGCAACGGGCATAATACGTTGATTGACAGGCCATCTTTGCGGACGTCGCAATGAAAACGCAGCGCATCACTCTGGACGATATTGCTACCCTGGCGGGCGTCACCAAAATGACGGTGAGCCGTTATTTACGTACTCCGCAAAAGGTTAAAACGGAAACGGCGGAGAAAATCGCCAGCGTCATGGCTGAAATCGGCTACGTCCCCGATAGCGACAACACCAGCTCAACCAAACAAAACCCGCCGCGCATCGGCGTGCTGGTGCCCTCGTTTAATAACCAAATTTTTGCCGATCTGCTGGCGGGCATCGAGTCAGTCACCAGTGCACACGGCTATCAGACGCTGGTGGTCAACTACGACTACAATGCCCAGCGTGAAGAGGAGCAGATCGCCACGGTGCTGGCGTTTAACATCAAAGGGCTGATCCTCACCGAATCAGTGCACACGGTGCGCGCCGAGAAATACCTCAATGCCGCCAATATTCCGGTGGCGGAAGTGATGGGGCTAACGGAAGCCAGCGGGCGGATCAACGTCGGTTTTGACAACTATCGCGCCGGTTACGATATGACCTCGATGCTGCTGGCCAGCGGCAAACAGCGCGTCATCTATTTTGGTTCGATGTCCGATCGCCGCGATGAACAGCGCTATGCGGGTTATCGTGATGCGGTGGAAGCGGCGGGCTTCCCGGCGGGAAGAATTGTGCCGAACAAGGTCTCTTCAGTCTCGATTGGTACGGGCATGATGACGCTGGCACGCCAGCTCTATCCGGAAATGGACGCGATTCTCTGCACCAATGATGATTTAGCTGTCGGCGTATTGCAGGAGTGTCAGGCCGCCGGAATTGCCGTGCCACAGACGATGGCGATTGCCGGTTTTCACGGGCTGGAGATTGGTCAGGCCACCACGCCGCGTTTAGCCAGCGTGATCACGCCACGTTTTGAGATGGGTAAAGTCGCCACCGAGATTGTGCTGAAAAAGATTAACCTGCAGCCGACTATCGAACAGGTCAATCTGCATTATCGACTCTCGATGGGAGCGACTATCTAGGCGGACCATTCAGACAGGATAAATTGTTGCTACCGGGCGGCTTTGCTAAAGTGTCGTGAACTTTAGAGGAATGATCCATGCCCCGCGACAACCGAATGTCCCGCTCACTGCACGCCTTAATTCATCTTGATCGGCACGTTAAACGCGCCACCTCGGAAGCGATGGCGAAGATGTTGGGCACCAATCCGGTGGTGGTACGCCGCATGATGTCTGGCCTGCGCGAAAAAGGCTATGTGGTGTCGGAGAAGGGGCACGGCGGCGGTTGGGAGCTGCGGGTGGAACTCAGCGCGATTACGCTACTGGATGTGTATCAGGCAATTGGGTCGCCTGCGCTGTTCAGCATCGGGCCTGCTGCCGATCCTTCGCCGTGTTTAGTTGAACATGCGGTCGATGAGCGTCTGGATCAGGCGCTCAATGAAGCGGAAGTGCTGCTGCTTCAACGTTTTAGCCACATTACCGTGGCTGATATTGCCGATGATTACCTCAAGAAAATGGCAAAACTGGGGCTGGAATCTGAGCCCCATCCGCTGTGCAGTGAATAACCTCAATCCTGCTTCTGCAAAGTGATCTGCGCATTGTGCTTCATCACATGCGTGGTGACTGCTGCCTGGAACACCTTGAACATCAGACCGTTGATAAAGGTGGTCAGAGTTAAGGTAATGAACGCCGTCATCACCCAATCAACGAGTGCCATATCGCTGTGCAATAGCGCAGGGCGATAAATCACCATGCCCGCCAGCACCGTCCAATGGCTCATGCAGTAAAAGCAGTGGAACAGATGGCCGAGTAGCGCGTGCTTTTTGGCGGTCCATGCGCGCAGGCCGGCAAACAACTCGGTTTGGGTGAGGGTCATCGCGATACTGGCCGCTGCCAGGGCTATCGCGACACAAATTCCCACTTCTGAAGTGATCCAACTATTCATACATTCTCCTGTCAGGCATTTATCATGTAACTTACAATATTACATGATAGTGTCAGCTGCAAGCGCTGAGCTCGAATGATACGTGGGCAAGTTTGGCGAGATATCGTTATTTATTGGCTTTAACGCTAAACATAGCCAGCTGAGGCTTTTTTATAATGCTGATGATTGTTAATCCGCCATCAGGAGGAAAGATGGATATTCAGGCAGCCTGTATGCATCAACTGATGCTCTGGATCGAAGACAACATTGAACAGCGACTGACGCTGGAGACCGTGGCGCGTCGGGCTGGTTACTCGCAGTGGCATCTGCAACGTATGTTCCGCCACCATACTGGTATTGCGCTGGGCAGTTATATTCGTGAACGAAAACTCACGGCATCGGCGATTGCCTTGATGAACGGCCATATGCCGCTGATGGAGATTGCGATTAAGTATGGTTTTGAGTCTCAACAGACATGGTGCCGCACTTTCCGTCGCATGTACGATCTGCCGCCCGGGGCGTTTCGTCGCAAATATCATCACAGCCTGCCAGCGATCGATGGGCCTACGAGTCTTCTGATACTGCAACCGCAGACGCGTCAGGCGGCGTAAAGTATTTGCCGGGCGTGGAACCAAAGGCGCTGCGAAACGCGCTGATGTAACTGCTCACGCTATCAAAGCCGACCTGCCACGCCACCTGCTGCACACTTTTGCCGTCGGCCAGCCCTTCCAATGATTTCAACAGTCGCGAGACCTGGCGATAGCGCGACAAGCTCATGCCCACTGCACTGGCCCAATGACGACTCAGACTGCGTGGACTAAGTCCCGCCCACTGTGCCAGTTCGGGTCCGGTGCGCGTGTCCGCGGGATTGTCCATCAGCAGGCGCGCAATCTGCCGCAGACGCGGCTCTTCGGGGAGCGGCAGCGTCAGGGCATGCTCGGTGGACTCATATAACTCATCAAGAAAAACATCGCATAATCGGTTGTAGCGATCGCTGCCCCAGCTATCCGGCGACAAACTTGCCAGCCGCTCAGCCAGCGGTTCCAGCACCGAAGGGCAGGAGAGCAGTACGGGATGTTTAGGCAAGGGTGCGCTGAGCGCTTCATCCACTAACACCGTCCAGCCAAGTACACGGCCTGGCCCGATAATCGCGTGTTCGAAGTGCGGCGGAATCCAACCCACCAGGCGCGGTGGATTGGCGAAGATGCCCGACGGCGTGTTGACCGTCATCATGCCCTGCTTCAGGCAATAAAGCTGCCCGGCGGCATGGCTGTGAGTGCGGCTTTCGTGATCCAACTGCTTGGACAACGCCGCCGCGATCACTTTGGGGGCATTGGGTTGCAGCAGTTTTTTGCGCAGCTCATCCGCACGCGGATCGCCAGAGAAGGTGAGGTTGTCGGTGGGATGGATGAGCATGGGGGGTTCCGAAAATTTATCTTAGTGCAAAGTGGCGGAGAACCGTGCAGAAGTAAAGTGCCAGCCTTGCTGTGCCGCTTTTGGCTTAATCTTTCCAACTTGTAATGAAGACTTACAGGTTGCCTAAGTCACTTTTTATGCATTGGTGTGAGATGGGAGAACTAGTGGCGGAAGATCACAGGAGTGAGTTATGTGTAGCAAGCCTATGATTATATTATATTTATCATGGACTTGCTTGAGTTTATATATACTTTTTTATACATGCTGAAATAATATTGTTTCTAACAGTTATTCCAACTGTTGCTTTGAAAACTCATGAGTGGTGCGCGTTACGCTGAACAGTTCAGGCTGTGTTATTGTAAAGTGCTCCTGACTATAAAATACAAAATTATTGCCTTCGCCAAATGAGCTTTTGAATATTATTCCATCATACTTGCCTACCGACTTTATAAATTCACAGATGAACTGAGTTGGAAGGTAATCAATGCTCGATTTGTCCGGAAGAATAGGTTTAGACAACTCTGTCGATAAGTTTTCTAGTAAATTTACATAATTTATTATCTCTTCAACACTGTCACCTTCGAAAGAGGTTACTGTCACGGACTTTTTAGGAGATGTTAAATCTAGTACATTTAAATCTTTATTTAGTTCAAATGATGATATCCATATTGAACTGCTGTTGCTGGGGCGAACTTCAGCGATACAAGTTTTTATATTCTCCGCTAGATAAAGATAAGATATTCCTACGGGATTAGCCCTTCCACCACTTGCTGACCCTGGCGGAGGCATATGTAAATCCTTAGCTTCCAGTCTTTTATCACTAATTCTCGCTCTAAATAGTTCGCTTCTTCCAGCATACAAAGGCCTAGTGAGTTGGCCTAATAACTCAAGAAAAATTGCGTCAGACCCTTTGGAATAGTTGAATATGGTTGAATATAATGAGTTGTTAGGAAAGAACCTATTTCTAAATTTAAGCTCATCTTTAAAGTCTGTCCATAGTTCTAAATGCTTATTGTAATCATGCTTAAACTTAAACGTCGGGGTCGAGTATTCTCTGCCTAAAATGTCAGTTATAAGATCGTTTAAATTCCTAATGTTATTATTGAAAAGGTGAAATTGTTCTTGAATTAAATTTGCATAACTTTCACTGGCATTTTCATTTTTCTCAATACAATAACTGAAAAATTCAAATTTGTCGCTTATTTTATCAGGGCTTACACACGGAACCCTTTCTCCTCCACAATATGAACAGTAGCCTATGTTACCTAAATCTTTAATTTTTTGTTTTATCTCTGTGTCATTAAAACAATCAGTGCAACATAAAGGCATATTATTATCCCTTTGAAATATAATTGCATAATGTTTCTATGTGATGTTTTATGGCTATTTTCTTGACAATTCCTAATCCAGAAAATTGCTTGTTTTTAAATAACTTATGTAGTTCTTCCTTACCATCTGTATCATCAAAAATATTGGGATTTTCATGATCAAATATGACGAATTTCTGCAGTGCTTCCAAGAATTTTCCGCCAGGATCGACTAGGCTTCCGTTATCCTCTGACGAGAAATGTTTAACGGACATTGCATCAAAATTCTCTTCATCAATATACGACATGTGTATTGTCACTACATAGGCAGGGCCACCAGACTCACTGAATTCACTACCAACAATCGTATAATCTCCAAAGCCTAATACATCAATTCCTTTATTCTTATAAGACGTATGGATGTCTGAAAAATATGACTCGTTAAGATAATCTGCGTTTTTCCTTTTTTTCTGAAAAGGATCGTCCATTAATATTATATTTTTTAATTTTCGCAATGCACCAATTGGTGCATCAACAGGAACGATTGAGTATTCACATTCATTCAAAATGGGTACTATTCTAGAATCTATTTTGTCATAAACATATGCAGCTTTACGACCTTGTTTTTTATTCAATGATTCATATATATGATCATCGTGTTCTTTTATGCCATAGCAGGGGGTGTATTTTATATTTGGGTTAAGCTTTAATAGGATGTCATCAATTATAAGAGGTTCTTTTTTAAAATCACCCAAGCAGGGATTGATGATTACAATCGGTTCAATGTTCCTATTATTCAGACATTCGATAGTCTTTAACAAAGGTGAGTAATTGTCTCGCACTGGCTCAATTATCGGTTTAAAGTATTGTGGTGATAATAAATCCGCCAGCTCCCGTAAAGCAATTAGCTCAAACTGCTTACCTCTCACTAATGGGCAGTACATGTGTCCTCCGTTACAATCTCTTTTTTTAACATCTCAGAAATTGAAAGTTGAATAGATTTTGTAAGATTATAAGAAATAAATGAAGAGACCAAGGAAAATGGAAGGCTCCTCACTAAATCATAATTTATCATCCTATGTTTTTTTATTACTTCTCTAAAGTGCTCTCTTAATATTTGGGGATCTCCACTTTTTATAATATCTAAGCAGTGCTTGTAAATTTCCATGTTGTTTACATTAATATTTACTCCCTTAATTAGTGAAGCAATTTCTACGTACTCACTTCTTCTAAGTGATTGAGTCATTAATACAGGATCAATTGGAGTATTAATTAATGATGCTGTCCTGAAGTCTCTTAAAAATCCTTTTTCTGTAAGCTCAATTATTCCAATGTGGCTAGGTGTTATATCAACAATTCTATCAATATGATTCCTTGAAGCAACGATATATATCTCATCAAATAGCTTGGCATACTCCGATATTTGCTCGGGTAATCTTTTTAATGTATCAAATTCTGTTTTTATTTCGTAACACGTTGTTTTTCCATTAAAAATTGCACAATCAGCTTTGGCATTTCCTACTCTAAATTCGCTAACCATAGTAGCAGTGTTCTTTTTATGTTTCTTCAAAAAAAGCTCGTTTGCTATTTTATTCTTATAATAATACTCATTTTTATATTCCTTTGAGGCTTTTTTCATCGTTAAGTCAAATGCTTGAGACAATGTTAGCGAGGATGGTTCATATTTCAGATATTTAGTAATGACATCAATAACAAAGTCATGGTTACCCTTAGCTATGTTTTGGATAGATTGACTGGTAAACAGTTGGATGGCTTCTCTACTTTCTAACATGATCTTAGGCAACTCTTGTGTAATTTGGACTTATGTAAGCTTGAGCTAAAATCTTATCATCAAGAAAAATATCTAGCCTAAAAATTTTTCTTTTACACTCGCCATACTGTTCATGATGGAATTTTTCATTTAAATTCATTCGGTTAAGCCGATCCCCCCATCCTTTGCACTATACATTAGTAGTCATTAAACCGCGAAAGAAAAAATCTGGCATCCCAAGATGATGGATTTGATTGGCTCGTTCGGTTGTTCTTTGAGTCTTAAAACAAACCTCCGTATGTTCTTTAGGTTTAAATCCAACGTCAATAAGGCCTAGGCAAGATCTGCTGCTGCCTATGCCTTCCGCAGAACCAGATTTAATTTTGCATAAAAAAACCGGCCAAAGCCGGTTAGTAGAGTTATGGACTAATACCTAGGTAACCAATCACTTTCACATTTATCGTTATGCATTAGGTTCGTTTGTATGTCCGAACAGGTGTAAGAGCGCTATCACCGGTGCACAAACCTTGACTGTTCCTGCACCTTCAAGACGAATGAGAGCATCACCAAAGTCATCATCGCCCCACCACAGCCGGAAATAAAACTGGTAGCATCGCCTGAGCCGGTAAAGGAACGCCAGACGCTGGGCCGTTACGGCTCTTCATTCCGCCAGGTGCATTAATCCCCTCACTGCCGCTGCCCGACCAGCGGCTTTTTTGTATCTTCGCTTTGCCTTTCTGAAGCCCTTTTTCTGGCCAGCCGCTTTGTAAAGAGTGATGCATGCATAGCGCGCATGGATTTGCATGAAAAAACATGCACCGCTTTCACCCGTTCAGGCCATACCGGGCGCGGTCCGGCCCGCTTTATGCAACTGCATGAAAAGGGATGCATAAAGCGGGCAGGCGTGGCGGGGATAGCATTGCGCGCGAATGGAAAATGTAGTTTGATAACCTGAGCATTGGGTACTTGATGCTAGGATTGCATAAAATGTAGAGATTGGGGATTAAATGAAAGTAGAATATTTGGTCACTATTGAATTAAAAAATTCTTTTTGTAAAACGAAAAAGTCTTTTCTGAATTTCCTTCAATCAGATTCTGATATAAGTCTTTCTGGTAAAAAAGCAAAATATAAAGGGAATGATTTCGATATTGATGTGGTTGAGGAAAGCACACCTTCTGAAAAACATAAAATATTTCACCTTAGGTTGGCAAACTCTTCTGATGATTTAGAATTGTTTGCAGCTTTTTTAAAAGTTATTAGAGGTTTGCTTAATCTGGCATCGAACAATAATATTCAAACGTTATGGGATGATGTCAGTTATAGCTATTCTCGTAAAGCATACCCAATCATTCATGAGTTAGAAAATCTCATGAGAAAGTTAATCACTAAATTTATGCTGACTAACGTGGGTTTGGGATGGTCTGAGACGGCAATTCCAGATGAATTGAAAAAAATCAGAAGAGATAAGAAGCAGCAAGGTTCAAATAACTACTTATATGATGCTGATTTTATACAGTTATCTACATTTCTCTTTGATTCGTATAGAACTCAAGATCTAGATGCACTTATACGTAAAATTAAAAATTTTGATGGAGATTCTATACCAATAGATGATGTTAGAGACTTTATACCAAAGTCAAACTGGCAACGTTATTTTCAGAAGCATGTGGATTGTGAAGAGAGCCTACTCAAATCGAGATGGGATAAGTTATATTTAATTAGATGTAAGGTTGCACACAATAACTTCTTCGAAAAAAATGATTTCGAAATGCTAATGGAAATGAGCAGTGAGATTAAGCCTATCATTGAAGGCGCAATATCTTCTTTAGAGAAAATCACAGTGCCTGAAGAAGAAAGGGAAGAGCTAGCAGAGAACGCAGCCGTAAGTACGAATTACAAAGTTGGAGAATTTTTGCTAAGTTGGCGAGCCTTGGAGATAAAGATTAAAGATCTTGCTATTAGAGCTGGAGTGCCAAAAGAAAGAAATTATTTGAGCATCATTTCACTTTCTCGAGATCTTAGAGAGCGTCAGCTTATTGGAGAAGCTATATATGAATCCATTGTTAATTTATCTAACGTTAAAAATGCAGTAGTACACTCTCAAGGGTTTGAATTGAATGAGTACGATTTGGAATATTACATTCAGAGCCTTAAGAGCGTAACAAATAATATATAGTCTTGAATGGTGGTCATTGACCACCATTCAAGAGAATGTCGCTATACCACTGCATCATTTTTTTTCGATCCTCGTAATAGTGAGCATGATTATATATTCCACGGATTTTATTTTTATCAACGTGAGCTAATTGCATTTCAATCCATACACTTTCGAATCCCTGCTCGTGCAGAATTTTTGACATTGTGTGTCTAAAACCGTGTCCGGTAGGTCGCCCTTTGTAACCAAGTAACTCAATAATTTGAGAGACACTTTCTTTGGATATCGGCTTGGTACGATTATTTCTACCAATAAAAATATAAGGATAATGGCCGGTAATAGGCTGAAGCTGTTTAAAAAGATCAATTACCTGGTTTGATAGAGGAACAATATGCGGCCTGAGCATTTTCATTCGTTCTGCTGGAATTTCTCATATACCTTTTTCAAGGTCAACTTCTTCCCAAGTCGCAAAGCGCATCTCCTGAGTTCTCACGCCCGTTAACATGACAATCTTTGTCGCATTCTTAGTAATGATGCTGCCGGTATACGCTTCAAGATTGCGGACAAAATGATGTAACTCTTCCGCTGATAAATACGGATGATTCTTTTGCTTAGGAACGGCCAGCGCAACAGCTAAATCAGGTGCAGGATTGTATTCAGCTTTACCCGTAATGATCGCATAACGAAACACTTCACCGCAGCGTTGACGCACTTTTCGCGTTTTTTCTAATGCCCCTCGCTTTTCTATACGGCGAAGTAATTCAAGCAGTTCAAGCGGCTTAATTTCCGAGATAGGGCGATTACCTATGAAGGGGAATACATCTTGCTTGAACGTCTTGATTATCTCCTCACGGTAAGCCACCGTCCAACGATCAGCTTTATTCGTATGCCATTCACGGCTTATGGCTTCGAACGAGTTCTCAGCGGAAATTTTAAGCGCCAACTTTTTAGCCTTGCGCTCCTCTACTGGCTCAATTCCATTAGCTACCTGCTTGCACGCAACATCGCGTTTCTCTCGCGCCTCAGCTAGTGAAAAGAGGTTGTATGAGCCAAACGACATCAGGTTAGCTTTGTTGTTGAAGCGATAACGAAAGCGCCAGCCTTTGCTGCCATCAGGATTGATAATTAAAGCCAGCCCGAGGCTGTCGCTAAGGGTGCTGGGCTTTTCTTGGGATTTTGCGCGTCGGATTTGTATGTCTGTGAGTGCCATGTATATAAGTCTAAGTATGTATAAAAACTCTATACGCATCACAATACGTATTTGCCGTGGATTCTGGCAGATGTGATAGGACTTATACGGATGGGTTTTAGTTGAATGCTTTGTTTTTAAAGCGAATTAAGACAAGCCTTGTAAGGCTACGAAAGTTTATTGGCGGAAGATCACAGGAGTCGAACCTGCCCGGGGCCGCTGGCGGCCCCAACCGGATTTGAAATCCGGCCGCCTCACCGGAGACGACGATCTTCCTTTGAAGATGCCGCGCAATTATAGCCACAACCCATCGCAAAATCTTGATCTTACTCGTGCGCTACAGCACGTTCTCACGCTCTGGTATGACGCGTCGCCGTGCGGAGGTGATGTAATCCTTCACCTCAGGCTACAGTTATGATTTCTCACTGCATCAGGAGATGAACATGGTTATCGGGATCGATTTAGGCACCTCTGGCGTCAAAGTAGTGTTGCTGGATGCGCAAGGTCAGGTCATCGCGGTGGAGACGTCGCCGTTGCAGGTGTCGCGCCCGCAGCCGTTGTGGAGTGAGCAGGATCCCGAGAGCTGGTGGAAGGCTACGGATAGGGCGATGCAGGCACTGGCACAGCAGCACGATCTCAGCCAGGTGAACGCGATTGGCCTGAGCGGCCAGATGCACGGCGCCACCTTGCTGGATGCCGAAAATCAGCTGTTGCGTCCCGCCATCTTGTGGAACGACGGGCGCAGCAGCGAGCAGTGTCATGAGCTGGAACGGCGCGTACCGGACTCACGTCAAATCACCGGCAACCTGATGATGCCGGGCTTTACCGCACCCAAGCTGCTATGGGTGCAGCAACACGAACCGGAGGTGTTTAGGAAGGTGGCGAAAGTCCTGCTGCCCAAGGATTACCTGCGCTGGTGTATGAGCGGCGACTTCGCCAGCGACATGTCCGATGCGGCGGGCACGATGTGGCTCGACGTGGCAAAGCGCGACTGGAGCGATGTCATGCTCAGCGCCTGCGATCTCAACCGCAGCCAGATGCCTGCGCTTTACGAAGGCAACCAGATCACCGGAACCTTATCGCCTGACGTTGCCGCACGCTGGAAGATGAACGCGGTGCCGATCGTGGCGGGCGGCGGGGATAACGCCGCGGGAGCAGTGGGTGTCGGTATGGTGGCGCCGGGCCAGGGCATGCTGTCGCTCGGTACTTCTGGCGTCTATTTCCTGGTCAGCGACGGTTACCTCAGCAACCCGCAGCGTGCGGTACACAGTTTTTGCCATGCGCTACCCAACCGCTGGCATTTGATGTCGGTGATGCTGAGTGCTGCATCCTGCCTTGACTGGGCAGCCGCGCTCACCGGCTGTAAAGACGTGCCTGAACTGCTGGCGGAAGCGGAAAAAGCCAGCCGCGAAGCCGCACCGATCTGGTTCCTGCCTTATCTCTCCGGTGAACGCACTCCGCATAACAATCCGCAGGCGCAGGGCGCCTTCTTTGGTTTAACTCATCAGCATGGACGTCCTGAGCTGGCACGCGCGGTGCTGGCCGGAGTAGGCTTTGCGCTGGCTGAAGGCATGGAAGCGGTGCACGAGTGCGGGGTGCAACCCCAAACGGTGATGCTGATTGGCGGCGGCGCGCGCAGTGCTTACTGGCGGCAAATGCTGGCGGATATCAGCGGATTAACCCTGGATTATTGCCACGGCGGCGAAGTGGGCCCGGCGCTGGGTGCGGCACGTTTGGCGCAGTTGGCCATCGATCCACAGAGCGAGTGGCCCGCGCCAGAGTTGGTGCAGCGGCATCAACCCGATGCGGCTCGTTATCAGGCTTATCAGCCGCAGCGCGAGATGTTTGCGCAGCTGTATCAGCAGCTCCAACCGCTGATGTCCTGATTCGGTTGGGTGATGGCCGGATTCGGTCGTGTATTTGAATTTTATTCGGCTATGATGAGCCATTCAGGCTATGTTGTATGGCCTGAATTGTCCCTGGCACTCGCCCGTGATCAGCAGGAGAGGATAGCCAAAAAGGCTGAGACAGCAGCAATGTGACCTCAGCCCGCGAACGGTTCTCCTCTGCCATGCCGAGGTGGAGAGCTAAACACATCACCAAACCTGGAGCCTTTGATGCCGCAGCCCGTCTATTTTCTGGTTCTTCCTGGCGTGATGGCGCTCGATCTCACTGGCCCGGCGGAAACCCTGCAACTGGCGGATGGCTTTTTTGCCTTGCACTACATCGGCCCGCAAGCCAGCGTGCGCTGCTCCACCGGCATGACGATCGCGGATATCGCGCCGTTGCCCGATAGCCTGCCCGATAACAGCCTGCTGGTGGTACCCGGCGTGAATGACTCCAAAGTCTGGTTCGATACGGCACCTGCTGCTGCCGCGCGCGACTGGCTACGCTCACAACAGTCCGCCATCCAGTCTAAACGCATCACATTAGTCTGCATCTGTTCCGGTGCACTGCTCTCGGCGCAGGCTGGATTGTTGAATGGGGTCCAGTGCACCACTCACCACGATGTGTTACCGCGCCTGAAAGCCGCCGCACCGGCTGCTTTAGTGAAAGATAACCGCGTGTTCGTGGAAGATCATGGCATCTGGACCAGCGCGGGCATCACGGCGGGCATCGATCTGGCATTGCATCTGATCAATCGACTGTGCGGTGCACCGCAGGCGCTGAAAGTGGCGCGGGAAATGGTGGTATGGTTCCGGCGTTCCGGTGACGATCCACAACTGTCGCCGTGGCTGCGCTATCGCAATCACCTGCATCCGGCGATTCACCGCGCGCAGGACGTGATGATCGCCCATCCCGAACACGACTGGTCGCTCACCATGCTGGCCGAGCGTGCACACGTCAGTGAACGTCACTTAACGCGCCTGTTCCGCCAGCATCTCGGCATCAGCGTGCGGGAATACCATGAGCAGCTGCGTTTGGTGATTGCGCGCCAGCGGCAGCAACAAGGCGAAGCGGCGGAGAAAGCTGCGCTGTCGGCCGGATTCTCCTCGGCACGTCAGCTGCGTCGCGCGCATCAGCGCTGGGACGATCAGCTCACCAGATGATATTTGTCCACGCGTTTTAGCAGCACGGCCAGCAGCAAGCTGCCGATCAGCGTGATGCCAAATACCCACGGCAGATCCAGCCACGGACGTGACATATCGTCGTAATGGTTGGTGCGCAAATAGTGGATAAACAGCGCGTGAAAACCGTAAATCGGCAGTGAGTAGCGCGAAATCGTTGCCAGCATCGGCAGCGTGCGGCTGTTCAGCACATTCTTGAACAGCACCAGCAAGCTGATGGCGGCGATAAACACCAGCGGACCGCAGTAGAGATACCAGGTGTCGTTGAACGCGCCGTTGATTTTCAGCATCTGCTTCGTGCCGAGCGTAATGCCAATCCAGCAGGCGATAAAGCCCAATCCCGCCAGCCAGCTGATGCCGCGCTTATCGGTTTCCATGCAGCCAATCGCCCGTCCCAGTAGCGCATACAGCAGGTAATAGATGCTGTCACCACTGACGTAGAGATTGACCGGCAGCCAGTGGAAAGGGCCCAGCGATTGACTCACGGTGTTGGGATTCGCCAGCACCGCCAACACGATCACCAAAAGCACCACGTAGCGCGGTTGCACGTTTTTCACCTGAATCAGCGGTGATAACAGATAGATGCCGATGATGGCGAAGAAAAACCACAGGTGATAGAACACCGGTTTTTGCAGCAGCTTCAGCAGCGAGCGGCCTTCGCTGATAGGCGTTAGCCAGGTGATATAGGCCAGTGCCACTGCGCTATAGAACAGCAAACACAGCACGATGCGCAGCAGATGTCGCCCTTGTGCGCTGCGTTCACCGAAGAACAGGTAGCCGGAAATCATAAAGAACAGCGGCACGCAGACGCGCGACGCGGAGTTGAGCAGGTTCGCCACATCCCAGCTGAACCCCGTGACGGCCACTGGCCCGGTGATGTACCAGGTGGTGGTGTGAATGACGATCACCATCAGGCAGGCAACCGCACGTAAATTGTCGATCCAGTGTATTTTTTGCGACATGGCTTCCTCGTCGGCAATACGTCCGTGCGAAGAAGGGTAGTCACAGCGCGGTGCGTCAACAACCTTTGGGACTGAAATTCGGATCACTCTGTTACGGGTGACGCTGTCTGGTCGCGGCGTGAAGACAGCCCGGCAATAGCCGCGGTGCTCAGGCCTGCACGCCGGCATGCTCACTCAAATGAAAAAAGCGGCCACGTTTAACGGTGGCCGCTTTTGCGAATAAAAACTGACGAGCGATAAATCGCGCCGCTACCCGGTGTGTGCCTTGCGGTGACTCAATCGCGTACCAAAAACTTCTCGATCACCGCTTCGTTCGGCTCAACACCTAAACCTGGCTCGCTCGGCAACCAGGCGTAACCATCGGCGATGCGCACTGGATTTTTCGCCAGCGAACGGCTGATTTCACCTGGTTCAACGCAATACTCCATCACCAGCGCATTCTTAATCGCGCACAGGAAATGCAGCGAGGCGGCGGTGTTGATGTCGGTGGTGAAGTTGTGGTTACACACTTTACGACCACGGCTGTGCGCGTAACTGGCGATCTCCATCGCCTGGGTAAAGCCGGTACGCGTCAGGTCGATCTGCACGATGTCGATGCCGCCTTCATCAATCAGGCGCTGGAACCCGACCACCGAACACTCTTGCTCACCGGCGGCGATGTGCTGCTGACAGGCAGCAGAGACCTGACCGTAACCGGCATAGTTATCCGGGTGCAGCGGCTCTTCTATCCAGAACAGATTGAGATGTTCATAACGCTGACTGCGGCGCACGGTGGTTTTCGCATCCCAGACGTGACCCACATCCAGCATCAGATCCACCTTGTCACCCATCGCGGTACGCAGCGCTTCCAGATAGCGCAGATCCAGCGCTTCATCGGTGCCAAACGGCTCCCAGCCAAACTTCACGCCAGTGTGGCCGGTATCGATGGCGTGCTGCGCGCGCGCCACCGTTTCTTCTACGCTGTACTGGAACATGTTGGAGGAGTAAACGCGCATCTTATCGCGCATCGCGCCGCCCAGCAGCTCAACAATCGGTTTGCCCAGTGCTTTGCCTTTGATGTCCCACAGGGCGATATCAATCCCTGCCATCGCCTGCAGCACTGCACCGCTGCGCCCGTAGTAAATGGTGGCTTTGTGCATCTTCTTCCACAGGCGGCCGGTCTCCAGCGGATTCTCGCCGATCAGCAGCGATTTCAGCCCGGTGACCATGGTGTGCGAATAGGGCGCTTCGATAATGGCTTTGGTGACATACGGGCTGCCATCCACTTCACCCCAACCGGTGATGCCCGCATCGGTGGTGATTTTGATAAGCAGTGCATCCTGCGAGCTATCGGTGCGCTGCTCAATAACCGGCAGACGCAGATAAAACGCTTCAACGTTGGTGATCTTCATCGTGGTTTTCCTGGTGTAAAGGCAATCAATAAAGCATCAGCCCACAGCGGAACGCTGCTGTCGGCGCTGCGTAATCAAGGTCTCGTAGTCCACATCCAGTGCCTGAATGCGGATGTGGTTTTCAATCTCATCGGTCATCTGCGCGATATCGCCCTCGGCGAACACGTTGATCAGCCGCTGGTGCTCTTCAATGATGTCGCTCATCGATTTACCCATGGTGGAGAGGCCGAAAATCACCGTCAGCTGGCGTGCGATCGACTCCCACAAATTGCTCAATACCGGGTTGTGGGCGAAGCTGCACAGCGTGCGGTGGAAATCGGTGTCCGCCGAGGCAAAGCCATACACATCGTCGTTTTGCATCATGGTTTGCATCTGTGCCACGCCCTGATACAGCAGAGTGAGTTGCTCAGCGCCGTTGCGTCCGGCTTCAATCGCACGGCGACAGGCCAGCGTCTCCAGCGGGATGCGCACATCAATAATTTGCTCCAGCCGCTGATGGGAGATCTCCATCAAACGGATGCCTTTATACGGTTCGCTGGTGACGATGCCCTGGCTTTCGAGGATGCGCAGCGCTTCACGAATCGGCACGCGACTCATGCCGAGTTTTGCGACCAGATCCGGTTCAGCGATGCGGTCACCGGGTAAAATCAGCCCGCGTGAGGCGGCGCTGAGAATGGCGTCTACCGCATGATCGACCAGCGTGCGCGGACGCGCGGCTTGCCAGTTGCCGTCTGTGGCGGCTTCCTGCGCCAGCGGTGCGCTGCTTTTACGGCTTGGGGTGGATGATTTTCCTGCCATGGTGATTGTCCTGTTTATACCTGCCGGGTCACGAACTGACCAAAGCCGGGTTCAACCTGCATCTGGTCATCCTGGAATACCGTGACACCACGAATAAGTGTGCGCACCACTTTACCCTGACAGCGCATGCCTTCAAATGCGCTCCACTTGCCGAGTCCCTGGAATTTTTCCCCCTCCACGGTCCAGCTTTGCTGCGCATCGATGAACACCAAATCGGCATCGAAGCCGGGTGTAATCGCGCCTTTTTTGCCCCACAGCTGGAAGGCTTTGGCGGGGCCGCTGGCGGTCATGCGGGCAAATTCCGTAAGGGCCAGGCCACGATCAATATGCGCTGCGCTGAAGAACATTGGACTTAATGTTTCCACACCGGTTAACCCCATTCCGGCCTCCCAGATACTGGTTTCACCGGCTTGCTTCTGTGCCGGGGTGTAGGGGCAGTGGTCAGAGGCGATCATGTCGACATCGCCACGCAGCAGCACCTGCCACAGCGCATCGACCACTGGACGCGGGCGAATCGGCGGACCGCAGCGCGCGTTAGGGCCAATGCGCACCAAATCATCTTCGTCCAGAATGAGATAGTGCGGACAGGTTTCGAAACTGGCGCGCACCTTGCCTTTAGCAGCAACGATGGTTTCGGCGGCGCGCGCAGAGCTGACATGAACAATGTGGCAGCGTGCGCCGGTCTCTTGCGCCACCGCCAAGACACGCCCCACGGCTTCGATTTCGGCGATTTCTGGCCCGGCCAGCGCATGCGCACGGGTATCTTTGCGTCCGGCGCGGCGCAGTTCGCTGCCGGCGCCGATCAGGATGTCGTGGTTCTCGGCGTGAACGCCAATCAAGCCATCAAAGGTGGCCAGCTCTCGCATTGCACGCAGCAGGCCATCGTCGTCGAGGCGCGGTAAGCCTTTCTCATCAGTGGCTTCGCCGTTGGGTGCACCGCTGCACAGGAACGCTTTGAACGCCAGGGCACCGGCCTGATCCAGCGCCGCCAGTTCGTGCACGTTGCGGCCATCCAGTCCGGCCCACATGGCGTAATCCACCGAGCAGTTGTCCGCCAGCCAGCGCTGCTTAGCGGTGAAGTTGGCGAGGCTGGTGGCAGGCGGCAGCGAGTGCGGCATTTCAACGATGGTAGTGACACCGTGTGCGGCCGCACCGCGCGTGCCTTCAAGTAATTCCTGCTCCGGAAAATCATGCGAACCGGTGAAATGGGTGTGCACATCAATCGCGCCAGGCACGATGATTAAACCTTGCGCATCAATGATTTCATCGACGCCGTCAGCGAGGGCACCCGGCATCAGCAGACCGCTGATTTTGCCATTTTCAATCAGCACATCGGCGGGTGCAGCGCGGGTTTCTGTCACCACCAGGCCGTTGATAATTAATTGTTTCATCACTCTGCTCCTGCTTGCGTCACCAGCTCGCGATAGGGAACGGGCTGAGAGGGATCCAGCCAGCCGATAGCGCTCAGCAACTGGCTGAAGTGGTCAAATTCATCTGCTGGAATCAGGCCGTTGGGCGCGAAAACGTGGGCTTGCTGATAAGCGGCTAAACCGGTGACCAGCGCATCAAGCGGATAATCGCGATAACAGTGCTGCACCTGCGCGGCCAGTGCTTCGGCATCATGCGTGGCGATCCACGCCAGTGCCTGTTCGATGGCGCGTGAGAAGGCAGCAAACGCAGCGGCTTTCTCAGTGAGGACATCGGCCCGCGCAATGTAGGCGCTCCACGGCACCTTGCCGCACAGTAAAGCGAGGCTACTGATGCTGCTCAGCTGTCCGGCGGCAATCGCCGGTGCCAGCATATGCATGGCGTGCAGCGCATAGTCCGCTTCACCCCTTGCGACGGCCGCGAAGTCCCGTGCCTGATCGCCACTACCGGCAATCAACTCCACCTGATCCAGCAAACCGTGCTTTGTCAGCAGCCAGCGGAAGGTCAGCGTGGCGGTGCCGACGTTACCGACATCCAGCACGCGTTTACCGCGCAAATCGCTCAGCTGAAAATCGGGTTGAGCCTGCGCTGCCGCCAGAAACCACGGGTTGGCGGCGACCGAGGCGCAAAAGCACTGCAACTCAGCGCCGTGCTGTTGGTAATGCTTCATCACGACCATTGGACCGCCCAGCGTAAGGTCCGCTTCGCGGCTCAACACCGCCGGCACTTGCCCGCCTTGCACGGTATGGCCGCCCGATGCGCTGGTGGTGAAGCTCACCTGCAACTGCTCAGCGGCAAACAAGCCGAGGCTGTCGGCCAGGTAGTGGGCGCAGTAATAGATGCGTGATTCGCTGGCATCGCCCTGATTGAAGATTAACGAGTGCATCAGCTGCGTACCTCCGTGACAAAACTGCCATTGAGCGCAGCCATGTCGCTGACACCGCACCAGTGGCTGATAGCCGTGATCTCATTGATCCAGCCGGAGAGCAGATCGAACACTGCGCTTTCGCCGCCGGCCACCAGGGCACTGATGATCGGGCGCACGCTGAGAGACAGTGAGGCCCCCAGGCAGCGCGCCACTACCGCATCGCTACCACAGCGCACGCCGCCATCCAGCAGCAGCGGCAGACGAGTGACCGCCTGTAAATCGGCGAGCTGATCGACCGGAGTGGCCCAGCGCGCGCTTTGGCGCAGGCCAATATTCGAGGCGATGATGCCGCTCACACCGTGCTGTGCCGCCGGTGCCGCATCGTCATGATGCAAAATGCCTTTTAGCCACAGCGGCAGTTGACGCGCAGCGCAGTGTGCGGCCACCTCGTCAATTTCCTGCCAGCGCCACACCGGAAAGGCCGGCAAGGGTTCAACGCCCGGTTGCGTGCCGCCGACGGTGTGCCAGCCGCGCTGTTTGAGCGCTTCACCAATTGAGAAGCCGCCTGGCTGTAATCCCGGCACCGGATGCACCGGTGCCAGCACGGTGAGAACGATATTTTTGAATCCGGCTTGTGCGGCCTGATCGATCAAATCTTTGATACGCCCAACATCACCCGCCGCACGTAGCTGAAGCCAGCAGCGGTCGTACTCCGCACCAATCTGCTCCAGCGGCGTGACCGTCTCTTCGGAGATCACCAGCGGCAGTTGCAGACGTTTGCAGGCGCGGGCAATCGGCAGCAATCCCTCTTCATGGAAGATGCGATCCCCCGCAAAGGCACCGACGCCGAGCGGAGCAAACCAGTTTTGGTTGAGGATGGTGGTCTGGGTGCTGATCGCCTCATTGCCCTGCAGTACACGCGGCAGCAAGCGAAAACGGCGCAGCGCTTGCTGGTTAGCATCCGGTTCGTCAGAGAGCGCGTCGGCTGGCTGCCCCTGCATATAGCGGAACAGCGCATCGCCCAGACGTTCTCGAGCGGCAAGATCATGCATTGGCATGCTGAGCCTCCGCGGCATTTTCATGTTCAAGGAAGGTGGCAAAAGCCGGCGTTTTTGGATTCTGCAAAATGGCCGGTGGCCCTTCTTCGATCAGCGCCCCGTTCTGCAGGAACACCACGCGATCGGCCACGCCCGCCGCGAAGGCAATGTCATGGGTGCTGATAATCATGGTGATGCCGGTTTGCGCCAGGCTGCGCATAGTCTGGTTCACTTCACGCACCAGCTCAGGATCGAGCGCCGAGGTCGGCTCATCGAACAGTAAAATTTGCGGTTCTGCCGCTAAGGCTCGTGCAATGCCGACACGCTGTTTCTGACCGCCGGACAACTCGTGCGGCAGCGAGGCGGCGAAATCCTGCAATCCGACCATCTTCAGGGCACGCATTGCTTTAGCGCGGGCGATTTCGGGTTGGGCACCCTGCACACGCAGCAGAATACTCATCACGTTTTCCAGCGCGGTGAGATGATCGAACAGCGCGAAGTGCTGGAACACGATACCGATGCCGGATTTGGCGCGGTTAGCGGGCAGATGACGGGCAGCCAGAGGGCGGCCGTTTTCATCGCTGCCCATAAAGTGGCCTTCGGTCTGGATGGTGCCGCTACTGCGTGGCGTCAGCGCCAGAATCGATTTCAGCAGGGTACTTTTACCGGAGCCGGAACGACCGAGCAGCACCACGACTTCGCCACGACGCACGGTCAGCGACAGGGATTTCAGCACCGCTTTACCGGCGTATTCGACGCACAGGTTGTCCACTTCCAGTACCGGCGCGGCGGTTTGCGTATCCCAGCGACGTTTCGGCAACTGCATCGACATCACGTCCGCTTCTGGCGGCAGTTTTGCCAGGCGCGCACGGGCACGGCGGGCACGTTCGTCGAGGTTATAAAACTTCTCCAGCCACCACTGACCGCCCGCCAGCAGCGTAGAGAGAATCAGGTAAATACCGCCCGAGGCCACCAGTACCGGAATGAACAGGAAGTTCTGCGACACGATGGCCTGGCCGCGCATCGTCAGCTCATTCACGCCCACTACCGATGCCAGCGAGGTCGATTTCAGCAGGCCGACGGTTTCATTGCCCATGGTCGGCAGGATGGCGCGCAGCGCTTGCGGAATCACCACATGGATCATCTCTTTGGTGCGCGAATAGCCAAAGGCCTGCGCTGCCATGCTCTGATCGCGATCGGTGGCCATAATGCCGCCGCGAATAATCTCGGCGCAGAAGGCAGTTTCATTAATCATCAACGCCAGCAGGGCACTGGTGAACGGGCTGAAACGCAGGCCGAACTCTGGCAGTACGTTGTAGAGCAGAATCAGTTGCAGCAGCACCGGCGTGCCGCGCAGCAGATAGATGTACGTTTTCACCGGCACGCGGATGAACCAGTGCTTTGAGGTGCTGGCCAACGCCAGGAAAAAGCCGATCAGGATACCGCCCGCTAATGCGCCAACCAGCAACTGAACAGCGATGACGGCCCCTTCCCACAGGTAAGGGAAGGTCAGGTACTTAAGAAAATCATCCAAGGCGTTATCTCCCTCAATGCGATCGCTTGGGTTGCCCGTGGTGCAGCAACCCAATTGATCCGACTGAGTTTATGCATTAACCACGTGCAACAACCGGGCGTTCAGCAGCGCTGCCCTGACCCCAGTAATCCAGCAATTTCTTCTGCGCACCGCTCTCCTGAATCACCTTCATCGCATCCATTACTGCACTGCGCAGCGTGGTGTTGTCTTTGGCGATAGGGAAGCCAACCATGATCGGCAGGTCAACGGTAAAGCCGCTTTCCAGCGTTTTGTCGGCTTTGGCGATGGCGATGGCGGAACCGGCTTCAGTCAGATAGATGTCGGCGCGACCGCTTTTCACCGCCTGAATGCTGTTGTCAGTGTTCTGCACCATCAGCATGCTGACTTCTGGCTTACCGGCGGCGGTGCATTTGGCGCTCTGCTCGGGCACCAGCTTGTTGGCTTCGTAAGAACCGGCAGCGGCGGCCACGGTTTTGCCGCATAGGTCATCCACAGTGATAATTTTTTTCGGGTTGCCCTTCGCCAGAATCGAACCATCCTGCACCTGCATGGAGGCGACGAAAGCGATCTGCTTCAGACGTTCATCGGTGACATACAGCATCGGACCGATATCGGCACGACCGCTGGAGATGGAGGTCAGCAGCACGTTGAACGAACCGGTCTGATAACTGTGTTTTGCCCCAAGGCAGCTGCTGATACGTTCGAACAGCGAAGGATCGAGACCTTCAATAATGCTTGGGTCTTTTTCGGAAGGGGCTTCGAAGCCTTTGGTGTAGCCACCCAGGCCTACCACCAGATCTTTGCCTTTGAGTGACGGGTATTTGGTCTGCAGCGCCTTGCACTGCGCCATCGCAGCGAAATCGCTGGCGGTTGGCGTAATCGGGTCGGTGCTGGCGGCATGGGCGCTGGAGAGGCCCGCTAACAGCGTGCCGGTGATGCCAGAGATCAGTAATGCGATGCGTGCAAATTTCATAATAAGGTTCCCCTGGTGCTGGTGAATGTGTAAGCGATGACCTTGTGTTTTATGAACGTCTTACGGCTTTTATAGGTACTGCGACTTCAATAACCTCTTGCAACATCAACCTGGTTGCGCAGCGGATGGCCACTGCGAAAACGCACCAGGTTATCGATAAACACCTCAAGGCAGCCCTCAAGGTAGGCACTGTGATCGTCCAGGCTGCAATGCGGTGTCATCACCACGCCGGGTGTGCTCCACAGCGCATCGTCCACTGGCAGCGGCTCTTGCGGATAAACATCCAGAACCGCACCGGCCAGTTCACCGGCGCACAGTTTTTCGCGCATCGCGGTGTAGTCGAACACGGCGGCACGACCGACAATCACGATGCCGGCGCGGGCAGGCAGCAGATCGAGACGGCGGCGGTCAAACAACCTGTCTGTCTGGGGCGTGAGCGGCAGCGTTGAGACCAGGACATCCACCTGCGGCAGGACATCGTCCATCGCATCAATGCGAATACAACGCGCTACGTCGGCATCGCACTGGCCGCTGCGCGTCACGCCAATCACGCGGTAGCCCTGCGCGGTCAGCAGTTTCGCTGCCGCTGTACCGATACCGCCGACGCCGAGCAGCAAGACCGTTTTGCCACGCGCGCAGCCACCGAAGGTGGGACGCCACAGGCGTTGGGCCTGATCCTGCAGAAAACCGGGAATGCCAAAGTTGAACATCAGCGCGGCCATCAGAATGAACTCGGCACCTTTATCGCCGTGCACGCCGGACGCATTGGTCAGCGTCACGCCCTGCGGCAGATGTGTCAGCCACTGCTCGACGCCGGCGGACATCACCTGCACCCAGCCGAGGCGCGGTGTGCTGAAGGTATCGAGCGCCAGCTTGCGTCCGCTCCACAGAATGTCGCTGGTGGCGAGGAAATCTGCGGTATGCGCCGCATGGCTGTTTTCGCTCAGGGTAAAGTGACCGCGCAGTTGCGGATGGGCATCCAATTGCTGTTGCAGATGTAGCATGCTCAGATGCAAGGCCTGCGGTGCGCTGGCGTCGTTTTCGATATGAATATGCATTAGCGCATCGCCGTGACTTCCATCTCGACCAGCAGGTCAGGATGGTTAAGTTGAATGCCGACGGTGGCGCGTGCCGGGAACGGGAACTGGAAGAACTCGCTGTAAGCCGCGTTCATCTCACTGAAGGTGCTGAGGTCGGTGAGATAAATTGTCACGCGCACCACGTTATCGAAGGTCATTTGTGCTTCGCTCAGCAGGTCGCCGACGTTTTTCAATACCTGACGCGTCTGGCTGGCGATGTCATTGCCCTTGATCTCACCGCTGTAAGGGTCAATCGCCACCTGGCCGGAGATAAACAGCATCGGTTCGTGCAGTACGGCGGCGGAAAGCGGAGCCGGGCCCATTGGGCGGTCACTGGCGTTCATTCCTGGATAAGCAATCGCGGTCTTCATGGTGAAATTCCAAGCAAAACTGTTTCACCGCAATTTCGTATACGATTATACAAGTGTCAATGTGCGATTTTTGACCATTGGGTCGAAAAGGTGATGCGTGTCACGTAATAGGATTTGATTATAGTGTGGTTATTTTTATGAAATTTAAGGATTAAATTAAGCGATGACGCGTTCGTGGAGGTGTTGGATTGAATCGTATACGATTTTCTTATCTCAAAGTTTTAGCCGGTTAAACCGTGGCAAAACCACTCCCCGGCACGCCAGGATTTCCGGCTGCACAATCCGCGGTCAAAGGGTATACTGTCGCACTCTTTTTTAATCGACCCTTATCGCGTACTCAACATGCAAAAGTTTGATACCAAGACCTTTCAGGGCCTGATCCTGACCTTGCAGGATTACTGGGCGCGTCAGGGCTGCACCATCGTCCAGCCGCTGGACATGGAAGTGGGCGCTGGCACTTCACACCCAATGACCTGCCTGCGTGCCATTGGCCCAGAGCCGATGGCTACCGCCTATGTGCAGCCTTCACGCCGTCCTACCGATGGTCGCTACGGTGAAAACCCGAACCGTTTACAGCACTACTATCAGTTCCAGGTGATGATCAAACCTAACCCGGACAATCTGCAGGAGCTGTATCTGGGTTCACTGCAAGAGCTGGGCCTGGATCCGACCGTGCACGATATTCGCTTCGTGGAAGATAACTGGGAAAACCCTACGCTGGGTGCCTGGGGACTGGGTTGGGAAGTGTGGCTCAACGGTATGGAAGTGACGCAGTTCACTTACTTCCAGCAGGTGGGCGGCATGGAGTGCAAGCCGGTTACCGGTGAGATCACTTACGGTCTGGAGCGTCTGGCGATGTACATCCAGGGCGTCGACAGCGTTTACGATCTGGTGTGGAGCGACGGTCCATTTGGCCAAACCACCTACGGTGAAGTGTTCCATCAGAACGAAGTGGAACAGTCGACCTACAACTTTGAATACGCGGATGTGGACTTCCTGTTCTCCTGCTTCGAGCAGTACGAGAAAGAAGCCCAGCAGCTGCTGGCGCTGGAAAAACCGCTGCCACTGCCGGCCTATGAGCGCATCCTGAAGGCGGCACACAGCTTTAACCTGCTGGATGCACGCAAGGCGATTTCTGTAACCGAGCGCCAGCGCTATATCCTGCGTATCCGCACCCTGACGAAAGCCGTGGCGGAAGCCTATTACGCGTCTCGTGAGGCGCTCGGTTTCCCAATGTGCAATAAAAACAAGTAAGAGGCAGCCATGACCGATAAAACTTTCCTGGTGGAAATTGGCACCGAAGAGTTGCCTCCGAAAGCCCTGCGTAGCCTGGCAGAAGCCTTTGCTGCGCACTTTACCGCAGAATTGGACAGCGCCGGTTTAGCACATGGCGAGGTGAGCTGGTTTGCCTCTCCACGCCGTCTGGCGCTGAAAGTGGCCCAATTGGCCACAGCGCAGGCCGATCGTGAAGTGGAAAAACGTGGCCCAGCGATTGCTGCCGCGTTTGATGCCGATGGCAATGCCACCAAAGCCGCCGAAGGTTGGGCGCGCGGTAACGGCATCACCGTGGATCAGGCTGAGCGTCTGAGCACCGATAAAGGCGAATGGCTGGTGCATCGTGCTTCGGTGAAAGGCGAAAGTGCTCAGGCACTGCTGCCCGCGATGGTGGCAACCGCGCTGAGCAAGCTGCCGATTCCAAAACTGATGCGTTGGGGCGCCAGTGACGTGCAGTTCGTGCGTCCGGTGCATACCGTAACGCTGCTGTTGGGCGATGAGCTGATCCCGGCGACGATTCTCGGTATTCAGTCCGATCGCGTGATTCGCGGCCACCGCTTTATGGGCGAGTCAGAGTTCACCCTCGACAACGCCGATCAGTATCCGCAATTGCTGCTGGAGCGCGGCAAAGTGGTGGCTGATTTTGCGACCCGTAAAGCCAAAATCAAAGCGGATGCGGAAGCGGCGGCGCAGCAGTTGGGCGGTATCGCCGATCTGAGCGACAGCCTGCTGGAAGAAGTGGCCTCGCTGGTGGAATGGCCAGTGGTGCTGACGGCTAAATTCGAAGAGAAGTTCCTCGCGGTGCCTTCTGAAGCGCTGGTTTACACCATGAAGGGCGACCAGAAGTACTTCCCGGTGTACTCCGCTGACGGCAAACTGCTGCCAAACTTTATCTTCGTCACCAACATCGAATCCAAAGATCCCCAGCAAATCATCTCCGGTAACGAGAAGGTGGTGCGCCCGCGTCTGGCCGATGCCGAGTTCTTCTTCAACACTGACCGTAAAAAGCGTCTTGAAGATAACCTGCCGCGTCTGGAGACCGTACTGTTCCAGAAAGAGCTGGGTACGCTGCGGGATAAAACGGACCGCATTCAGGCGCTGGCGGGCTGGATTGCCGCTCAGATTGGTGCCGATGTGAACCACGCCACCCGCGCGGGCCTGCTGTCGAAGTGTGATCTGATGACCAACATGGTATTCGAGTTCACCGATACGCAGGGCGTAATGGGCATGCACTATGCACGTCATGATGGCGAAGCCGAAGATGTGGCCGTGGCGCTGAACGAGCAGTATCAGCCGCGCTTTGCCGGTGATGCGCTGCCATCGAACCTCGTGGCTTGTGCTGTCGCGATTGCCGACAAGATGGATACCCTTGCGGGCATCTTCGGTATTGGTCAGCATCCGAAAGGCGATAAAGACCCGTTCGCACTGCGCCGTGCTGCGCTGGGCGTGCTGCGTATTATCGTTGAGAAGAACCTGCCCCTCGATCTGCAAACCCTGACCGAGGAAGCGGTGCGTCTCTACGGCAGCAAGCTGAGCAACGGCAAAGTGGTGGATGAAGTGATCGACTTCATGCTGGGTCGTTTCCGTACCTGGTATCAGGAAGAAGGCCACAGCGTTGACACCATCCAGGCCGTGTTGGCGCGTCGTCCAACGCGCCCGGCGGACTTCGATGCGCGCATGAAAGCGGTTTCCCACTTCCGTACTCTGGAAGCGGCATCGTCGCTGGCTGCGGCTAACAAGCGTGTATCTAACATCCTGGCAAAAGCGACCGAAACCCTGAACGACAGCGTGCAGGCATCGTTGCTGAAAGAGAACGCCGAGATCCAGCTGGCGACCTTCGTGACGGCGCTGGGTGACAAACTGCAGCCGTACTTCGCGGAAGGCCGTTATCAGGATGCGCTGGTGGAACTGGCGCAGCTGCGCGAAGCGGTCGATAACTTCTTCGACAACGTGATGGTAAACGCCGATGAAGCGGAAGTGCGTATTAACCGCCTGACGCTGCTGGCGCAACTGCGCGCACTGTTCCTGCAGGTAGCCGATATTTCACTGCTGCAGTAAGTGATGTACTGAAGTGAACCGAAGGGACGAGAAATCGTCCCTTTTTGTTTTTAAAATTCGGCACTGACTTCCTGGGAGTGGTGCAAGATTCGACCTATAAAGATCTCATCAATTTCAGCACGGTAAATCACGATATGCTGGCCAAAGGGAAGTGAGTAGATTTGATAGCCTAAATCCGGTCGTTTTCGCCCAAGGTCGAACAGGGCAATTTTATCGAAGAGCTGAGACAATTTAAGGTTATAATCGTCTGCGAGCTGTTCTCCAAAATTCCAATATCCGTATATCCAGATTTTCATCAAATCATCATCAGCTTCCGGTTTTATCGTGATCTTCCTTTTCATACATGCCCACCCTGGCTTTTGCTCGTCTCAGAAAATCTTCATGGTCCCACTCTTTACCAGGACCGCTCTCGAATCCTTGCCTTACCAATTCTTTCAGCGCCTCCAGCTTCGACGCCGCCTGCTTCTCCCGCAGTAAACGCAGCGAGTCGCGCACCACTTCGCTTTGGGTTCGGTAGTCACCGGACGCCACCAGAGATTCAACAAACTCGCGCAGTTCATCACCTAAATCGATTGTCATGGTACGTGCCATCATCGTGTCCCAATGTAAGAAATATTCTTACATCCTGGCACATTTTTGAGCAATGCGGAATCGGCGTTGCAGCGCAGTCACAGTGAGAACTGCGAAGCAACGCGAAGGATTAAGTGCGGGTGTCGAACAGGCGGGCGTCGCGCAACAGGTGATCGTTGCCCCGGCGGCGGGTGAAGCCGCTGCGGTCGAAGAATTCCAGAATCTGTACCGCGATTTTTCGTCCGGTGCCGAGTTGGTTGCGGAAATCGGCGGCGCTGGTGCTGCCACCGTTGGCGTCACGCTGGCGAATCAGATCGGCGAAGATCTGGATCTGGTCGCTGCGGTAGTAGCGATCGCGGACGATCGCCGTGATATGACCGAGGCGCGCGGCGGTGAGCAGCAGGCTGCGAATGGTTTCTTCATCTTGCTGGGTCGCCAGTGCAATGTCGCGTACCCATAGCGGCTGGTCGCTGAACAGTGGGCCGACCTGTTGCCACAGCGTTTCTTCCTGGGGATTGAAGCGCGGTTCGAAGTCAGGCAAATGCAGCCAGCCTTGCCGGTGCTGCAACTGGCCTTGTGAAAGCAGCCGATCGATCAGTGCGATAACCTGTTCCGGCGGCTGGTGGGGGAGAGCCACGCGACGCAAGCGATCGCGACCAATGCCCGGCACTTCAGGGTGCTGCTGATGAAACGCGGTGAGCGCTGCCAGCAGTCGCTGCTGCCAGTCATTGGCCTGTTCTGCGGCCATGATGGCGCTGCCGAGCCGGACGGGCGCCACCTTGTCCAGCAGATTGGTGAGTGCATCGTCACTCAGCTGGCGTGCCCAACTCAGCTCGGCCATGTCGACGGGTTGCTGTGCCAGGTGCGCCTGCAAACTCTCTTCATCGGCTTCCGCTGCCACCAGCTGTTGCAGCCAGCCAAGATAATCAGGATGGCGCTTGCCGCGTTTCTTGCTGTTCAGCAGCAGCACCCGTCCGCCACCGAGCGTGAGCTGTGCATTGCTGTCGCGGATAATCAGCCGATCGTTTTCCGCCACCCACAGCGGCTCGTTGAGTACCAGTTCCGCCAGTTCGCCTGCAATCAGGTTCAGTCGGCCAGTCACATGGCTGGCGGCATGGTGAATATGGACTGGCTGCGAGGGATTTCTTAACGGCTGTAGCAAACGCAGCGCCACGATCAGTCGCAGGGTGCCCGAGGGTTGTGGTTGTGCCAGCAGCCAGTCACCGCGCGCAATCTGATCTTTCTCCACATCGCCAACGATATTCAATGCGATGCGTTCTCCGGCCTGCGCACGTGTGACTGACTGATTCTGCGCATGCAGAGAACGCACGCGTACGGGTCGATTGAGGCTGCTGAGCCACAAGGTATCGCCCACGCTGACTTCACCCGAAAGGGCGGTGCCGGTGACCACTAATCCGCTGCCTTTGAGGGTAAATGCACGATCAATGGCGAGGCGAAAGCGGCGGTGTGTGTCGATAGCCGGTGCGCATAGTTGACCCAAATGCTGGCGCAGCGCGTCGATGCCTTGCTGGGTGGTGCTACTGGTGACAAACTGCGGTACCGCCAGCCAGCCCAGTTGCTGCGTTAACTCCGCCACCTGATGCTGCACTTCGGCGATGCGTACGGCGTCCACGCGATCTGCTTTGGTCAAGGCAACGCTGAGTGGAGGTTGCCCGGCCAGACTCAGTAGTTGCAAATGCTCACGTGTTTGCGGCATCACACCGTCATCGCACGCCACCACCAATAAGGCATGATGAATACCGCCGATGCCCGCCAGCATATTGGCGAGGAATTTCTCGTGTCCGGGCACATCGATAAAGCCCACAACGCGGCCATCCGGTTGCGGCCAGTAGGCGTAGCCGAGATCAATAGTCATGCCGCGCCGTTTCTCTTCAGGCAGGCGATCGGCATCGACACCGGTGAGCGCCTGTAGCAACGCAGTTTTACCGTGATCGACGTGTCCAGCGGTGGCGATAATCATGTGGTTAAGGTCCGTATCAGCGCCGCTTCATCTTCAAGGCAGCGCAAATCCAGCCACAGTTTTCCTTCCTGAATGCGGCCAATCACCGGTTGTGATAATGCACGCCAGCGTTGCGCCAGTGCATCCAGCGAGCTGCCGTGAGATTCACGTGGGCTAAACGTGATGGCAAAACTCGGTAAGCGCTCAACGGGTAATGAACCGCTGCCGATTTGCGACGAACAGGCGGCGATATTAAGGGAAAATTCAGCGCCATAGGCATGTTCCAGCGCAGGCATCAGTCGTTCGGCCTGCTGCAAAATCTCATGTGACGATCGCGTCAACAAACGCAGCGTGGGCAGCGCTTCGCGCAAAGTTTCCGGTTGGCGGTAAAGCTGCAAGGTGGCTTCCAGCGCGGCCAGCGTCATCTTATCTACGCGTAAAGCACGCTTAAGCGGATGCTGTTGCAGCCGATCGATAAGCGCCTGTTTGCCGACGATAATCCCTGCTTGCGGACCGCCCAGCAGTTTATCGCCGGAAAAACTCACCAGATCCACACCGGCGGCAATCAGCTGTTGCGGCATCGGCTCGGCGGGCAAATGAAAAGCGGTCATGTCGATGAGTGAACCGCTGCCTAAATCCGTGATCACCGGCAGCTGATGTTGCGCCGCCAACGCCACCAGCTCGGCTTCCGCAACCGCATGGGTGAAGCCCTGAATCTGGTAGTTGCTGGTATGCACCTTCATCAACAAACCGGTGTTGTCGCTGATGCCAGCACGATAATCTTTCAGATGGGTGCGATTAGTGGTGCCGACTTCAACCAGCTGGCAGCCCGCCTGGCGCATCACATCAGGGATGCGGAACGCACCGCCGATTTCGACCAGCTCACCGCGTGAGACAATCACTTCGCGACCTGGCGCCAGTGCTGCCAGCATCAGCAACACGGCGGCGGCATTGTTATTCACGATACAGGCCGCTTCAGCCCCCGTCAGTTCACTCAGCAGCGCACTCACCGCACGATCGCGATGGCCACGTGACGCATCATCCAGCGCATATTCCAGCGTGACCGGCTGGCGCAAGCAGGCAGTGACTGCCTCAATCGCGCGCGCGCTTAACTGCGCACGGCCCAGGTTGGTGTGCAGCACTGTGCCAGTGAGATTGAACACCGGACGCAGCGCGCTTTGTTGCTGCTGTTGCGCGCGGCGCTGCGCTTCCTCTGGCCAGTTAAGATGCCAGCCGGGTAAAGTTTGATGCTGTTGAATATGCGTGCGTGCTTCTTGCTGCATGGCGCGCAGCTGACGGGTGGTAAACGCGGTGCCCGATTGCAGCAGCAGCGGCTGCATCGCGGGATCGCGCAGCAGGCTGTCGATAGCAGGCAGTTGTGAATACAGTGTTTTCATCGGGTGGCTTAGCTTAGCTGGAAGGCGGAACGGTGCGGGCAAAACTCTCCCGCGCAAACAACGTATCGGCCAGCTTGATCAAGGCCGGGCGGTTCACGCACCAGTTAGGCAGCACCCGACGGAAGTTGAGATAACCAATCATGCAGCCAGTGGCGATGTCGGCCAGATTGAGCGTACCGCTGTTCAGCAGTTCACCCTGAGCCGCTGCCGTTTCCAGCGCGTCCAACCCACGCAAAATTTTCTCGCGATTACGCATTAGCACTTCTTCGGATTGCTGATCGCCGGGGCGCATTTGTTCGCGCACAATCATCACGGCGGCATCGTTGATGCCATCGGCGAGCTTTTCCAGCTGACGTACCTGCAGAGCGAGCAGGGCGTCATCCGGCAACAGAGCAGGGGCGTCACCGCGTAGCTCAATAACCTGGGCGATAATCGAAGAATCAAACCAGGTGAGATGGTTATCGTCGACCAGTGCAGGTACTTTGCCCAGCGGGTTGTAGTGCGGCACGTGGCTATCTTCCACCCAAGGCGACTGGTTAACAAATTCGAACACCAGGCCTTTTTCCAACAGGATCACCGAAATTTTGCGGACAAAAGGGCTGGTGTAGCTGCCAATCAGTTTCATCAGGCGTTTCCTTTGCGACAGTGATAGGTACACAAATTGTAGCGGCGCGATTTATCGCACGTTGTTGTATGGCGCAAAAACAGCGCGATAAATCGTGCCGCGACAGTTCGTAGGACAGCGGCAATTTGCTCAATCCCCAGGAAACATAAACGGATTCAGGCTGCTGCGCGCAAAGCCTTCCTGCTCCATACGCGCATCCAGCACCAGCGAGGCCAAATCATCGGCCACCGGTTCCACCGCCGGATCCTTCTCCTGATACAACATCTTCAGATAGGTGCCACAGTCACCACAGCTTTCGGCTTTCACCGCGGCTTTTTCGCTGTCGAGTGACCAGTAGTGCAGGTCGCGCGTTTGCTCGCAGTTGGAGCACTTGCTGCGCACCACATACCATTCACTTTCACACAGATTACAGTGTAGATAACGCAGCCCCTGCTGGCCCACATCCATATGCACCACGCTGGTCACCGGTACACTGGCGCACACCGGGCAGAATTGACGATGCTCGCCGTATTCTGCGCGGGCTTTGCCAGGGATCAGCGCTGCCATCTGCGCCCAATAGATCGAAAGCGCTGCCCAAATAAACGGGGCTTTATCGCTGCTGACCTGCGCAAAATCACCCTCCAGTAGCGCGCTGGCCAGGCCTTCCAGCTCGGAAGAGGAGGCTTTTTCCAGGTTCTCCAGCACCGCTAATGCCTGGCCGCTCATCTCGGGCTTCAGCTCGGCAATCAGCGAATGCAGCAGACGCTGCCAGTGGGCATCGCGGGGATAGGTGTGAATATCGAGCGGAGGTTTGCCCTGTTCGGCGCTTTCGGCCAAACGCTGGCGCAAATCGAGTTGCAGCGGATGATCGTACAGCACGATGTCTTGCGCCTGCGCGATCACTGCAGCAAAGCGCAGATAATCGCCCAGCGGATTCTTCGCTGCCAGCTCACGTAAACGCGCTGCACGGCGGCTGTACAGATTTTTCAGCCGAGGGAAAAGTAACGGCGGAACCTGTTCCGCCGTGTTTTTTTCGCCATTCTCCAGCTGGTCCTGCGGGATAATGCGAATACTCATCAGGGACGTTTTTCCTGTTGTGTTTGGCGTTGGCGCTGCTCACGATACCAGCGTGGATGATGTTTCTTTGCCCACGCGGCCGGCACCCAGCCCTCAACCATGGCAGTAATGGTGCCTTTGACCCACAGGGCCGCATAAATGTGCACCATAATCACCACGATCAATGCCACAGCTGAGACCGAATGCACCACCAAAGCGGCGCGAATCAGCGGAATCGCAAAGGCCCCGGCGAAGTAAGGGCGCCAGATAACAATTCCGCTCGCCAGCAGCAAGACTAAGCTGATGATAGCAGCCCAGAACACACACTTCTGCCCGAAGTTGTATTTGCCGGTATCACCCACCTCTTCATTGCGCACGATCTTATTGATGTTTTTCGCCCAGATCAGGTCTTCGCGATTGATCAGATTCTGTTTCCAGTAGCGCAAAAACATGATCAGAAAAGCGGCGAACATCACTACACCGACAAACGGATGCAGGATGCGCGCCAGTTGTGGCGTACCCAGCACGTGCATCAGCCAGTTAAAGGATGGGAAGAAGAAACCCAGCCCGCTCAGGGCTGCCAGAACAAAACAGAACGCCACAATCCAGTGATTGATGCGTTCCGGTGCGCTGTAGCGCACCAGACGATCGCGCTTTTTCATCATTCGCGCTCCTCTTTTTCGTGCAGGTTCTCGTCCTCATCCTCTTCCACCCGGTTCGGCCCGACGCCGACATAGTGGAATACCGAGGCAGCGAAGGTGGCGGCGAAACCGATCGCCGCCAGCGGTTTCCAGATGCCTTTCCAGAAAGTGACCGCCGGACTGATACTCGGGTTTTCCGGCAAACCGTGATACAGCTGCGGTTTATTGGCATGGTGCAGCACATACATGACATGCGTGCCGCCGACGCCTTCCGGATCATACAAGCCCGCATTGTCATAGCCGCGCGTATTAAGCTCCGCCACGCGTTCTGCCGCCAGCGCCTGCATATCGGTTTTGCTACCGAAATGGATGGCGCCGGTCGGGCAGGTTTTCACACACGCCGGTTCCTGACCCACATTGACACGATCGACGCACAGCGTGCATTTATACACGCGGTTGTCGTCTTTATTCAGGCGCGGCACGTCGAACGGACAGCCGGCAATGCAGTAGCCGCAGCCAATGCACTGCTCGGACTGAAAATCGACGATGCCGTTGGCGTACTGAATAATCGCGCCTTCGGACGGACAGGCTTTCAGGCAGCCGGGATCGGCGCAGTGCATGCAGCCATCCTTGCGGATAAGCCACTCTAACTTGCCGTTCTCCTCCACTTCTGAGAAGCGCATCACCGTCCAGGATTTGGCGGTCAGATCCGCTGGGTTGTCATACACCCCAACGTTATGCCCAACCTCATCGCGGATGTCGTTCCACTCTGAACACGCGACCTGGCAGGCTTTGCAACCGATGCAGGTGGTTACGTCGATCAGCTTCGCCACCTCCTGCTGATGATTACGCGCCTGCGGGGCAGGCGTGAAACCATTGGTGGCGGAGCGGCGGATAATGTCTTGTGATTGATAAGCCATCTACGTTCTCCTACACCTTCTCAACGTTAACCAGGAACGCCTTGAACTCTGGCGTTTGCGTGTTGGCATCACCGACAAACGGCGTCAGGGTATTGGCGATAAAGCCTTTCTTCGCAATGCCCTGATAGCCCCAGTGAATCGGAATGCCGACGGTATCGACGGTTTTGCCATCCACATCAAGTGGGCGCAGGCGTTTGGTGACCACCGCTTTGGCTTTGATATAACCGCGATTGGAGCTCACTTTCACCGTATCGCCCTGAACGATGCCCAGCTTGTTGGCCAGCTTCTCCCCAATCTCCACAAACTGCTCCGGCTGCGCGATGGCATTGAGCAACGCGTGTTTGGTCCAGTAGTGGAAATGCTCGGTGAGACGATACGTGGTGCCGACATACGGGAACTGCTCGGCTGTACCCATCGCCGCCAGATCGTCTTTGAACACGCGTGCTGCCGGGTTCGAAATGACGTTCGGATGCAGTGGATTCGTGCCGAGTGGCGTTTCAAACGGCTCGTAATGTTCCGGGAACGGACCTTCGGCCATTTTATCGAGTGCGAACAGGCGGCCCATGCCTTCTGGCTGCATGATAAACGGCCCGACGTTGCTGCCCGGTGCGGCGGTGCTGTAGTCCGGAATATCCATGCCGCCCCATTTGCTGCCATCCCATTTGAGGATTTGCCGTTTCGGATCCCACGGGTTGCCCTGTGGATCGGCCGATGCACGGTTGTAGAGGATGCGGCGATTGAGCGGCCATGCCCAACTCCAGTTCAGCGTATTGCCCAATCCACTCGGATCGGTGTTATCACGCCGCGCCATCTGGTTGCCATCTGGCGTCCAGCTGCCTGCAAATATCCAGCAGCCGCTGCTGGTGCTGCCGTCATCTTTCAACTGCGCAAAGCTGCTGAGCTGCTGGCCTTTTTTCACCAGCAACGTGCCTTTGTCATCGAATACATCCGCCAGCGCTTTGCCGTTGCTCTCCATCGCCACTTCTTCCGAAGCCGGGTTATCAGGCGTCTGGTAGTTCCATGTCATGTTCAGCACCTGCTCCGGCAAGGCACCGCCTTCGCTGGCGTACATTTTGCGCAGACGGCTGTAGATACCGGAGAGGATTTCACCGTCATTCAGCGCTTCGCCCGGCGCATCCTGACCTTTAAAGTGCCACTGCAGCCAGCGTCCGGAGTTGACGATGGAGCCATTCTCTTCGGCAAAGCAGGTGGAGGGCAGGCGGAACACTTCGGTCTGAATCTTCGCCGGATCAACATCGTTGAACTCGCCGTGGTTTTGCCAGAAGGTCGAGGTTTCGGTGTTGAGCGGGTCGATGGTCACCAGGAATTTCAGTTTCGACAGCGAATCGATCACTTTGCGTTTGTTCGGGAACGACGCGACCGGGTTAAAGCCCTGGCATAAATAGCCGTTCACTTTCCCCTGCGACATCATCTCGAAGTACTGCAAAACGTCGTAGCCCTTGTCCCACTTCGGCAGCCAGTCGAAGCCCCAGCTATTCTCGGCCTGCGCTTTGTCGCCATAGAAGGCTTTCATCATGCTGACAAAGAATTTCGGGTAGTTACCCCAGTAGTTCACCTGGCCGGGTAGCGTCGGTTTCGGCGTATTGGCGGTGAGATAGGTTTGCAGATCGGTCTGTTTCTCCGACGGCAACGTCATATAACCTGGCAAACTTTGCGACAGCAGGCCGAGATCGGTGAGCCCCTGAATATTGGAGTGTCCGCGCAGGGCGTTGACGCCGCCGCCCGCCATGCCCATGTTGCCGAGCAACAGCTGGATCATCGCCATGGTGCGGATGTTTTGCGCACCGACCGAGTGTTGCGTCCAGCCCAGTGCATACAGGAATGAGGTGGTGCGATCGCGCGCGCTGGTTTCACCGATCAGCTCGCAGACATGCAGGAAGTCGTCTTTTGGTGTGCCACAAATACGTGACACCATTTCTGGCGTGTAACGGCTAACGTGCTGTTTCAGCAGATTCCACACGCAGCGCGGGTGTTGCAGGCTGTCATCGCGTTTGGCAAAGCCGTCATCACCCAGCCCGTAGTTCCAGCTGGTTTTGTCATATTTGCGATTGGCTTCGTCGTAGCCGCTGAACAGGCCGTCATCAAAATGATAGTCCTCGCGCACAATCAGGCTGGCGTTGGTGTAAGCCTGCACATATTCTTGCTGGATTTTGTCATTTTGCATCAGCCACAGCAGCACGCCCGACAGGAAAGCAATGTCGGTGCCGGAACGAATCGGCGTGTAAAAGTCTGCCACCGATGCCGTACGCGTGAAGCGCGGATCGATAACAATCAATTTGGCTTTGTTGTGAATCTTGGCTTCCATCGCCCAGCGGAATCCCACAGGATGCGCTTCAGCGGCGTTACCGCCCATCACAACGATCAGATTGGCATTACGGATGTCGACCCAGTGGTTGGTCATCGCACCGCGACCAAATGTTGGAGCAAGACTTGCTACCGTTGGTCCGTGTCAAACGCGTGCCTGGTTGTCGACCGCTAACATGCCGAGCGATCGGGTAAATTTCTGGGTTAAATAGCCGGTTTCATTGCTGGACGCGGAGGCGCACAGCATGCCTGATGAGAGCCAGCGGTTCACGGTAACGCCTGCGGCGTTTTGCGCGATAAAGTTGGCGTCGCGATCCGCTTTCAGCAGTTTAGCGATACGATCAAAGGCGTCATCCCAACTGATACGCTGCCATTTATCCGAACCTGGCGCGCGGTATTCGGGGTAGTGCAGACGGCTTTCACTGTGGACAAAATCCAGCAGGCCAGCGCCTTTCGGGCACAATGCACCGCGGCTCACCGGATGGTCTGGATCGCCTTCAATGTGGAAAATGGTCTCTTTGGCGTTTTTCGCGCCGTCACCGAGGCTGTACATTAATAAGCCACAGCCCACTGAGCAGTAAGTGCAGGTGTTGCGGGTTTCGCGGGCACGCAGCAGCTTGTACTGTCGCGTTTCCGCCAGCGCCACCTCTGGCGTAAAGCCGAGGAGTGCTGCCGATGTCCCTGCCATACCGCCAGCACAGATTTTGAAGAATTTTCTTCGGCTGACGTTCATGAATAATCCTTGAGTCGACATTGCTACAATTTGCCTGCGTCATTCAAATGGTCGCTGCATGACCTTCACCCATTCGTTTCTGTCGCTTACGGGTGTAAGCTCCCGACTTGAAAGGGCTTGCTGCCTTGTCATCATCCGAATGACGGGCAAAAATTTTTTTGTGATGCGTTGGGCCGAGGTTCACAATGACCCAACTAACAGTGTGAGAATAGCAGCAGAATAATACCACTGCTTTAATATGGTTGTTGTCCGAGGCGAGCAAAGTGAAAGTCAGAGCACAGGAAAGTCATCAGAGTGTGATTGAGATCTCAGGCGCAGTGCAGGCGCAGGTGCGTCAGCGGCGTGATATCAGCACGTCTGAAACCGACTGGCTGGCACAAGAGGTGCCGATCGCGCTGGTGTATAACGGCATTTCCCATGTGGTGATGATGGCCACGCCCAACGATCTCGAGGCGTTTGCGCTCGGTTTCTCACTCTCAGAAGGCATTATTGAGAAGCCTGATGAGATCTTCGGCATGGATGTGGTGCCCGGCTGCAACGGTATCGAAGTGCAGATCGAACTCTCCAGCCGCCGTTTTATGGCACTGAAAGAGCAGCGTCGTGCCATGGCGGGGCGCACCGGCTGCGGCGTGTGCGGCGTGGAACAACTCGACCAGATTGGAAAACCGCTGCAACCGCTGCCGTTTACCCAAACCTTCGATCTGGCGAACCTCGATAGCGGGCTGGCGCAACTGCGCAATTACCAACCCATCGGTAATCTCACCGGATGCACGCACGCGGCGGCATGGATGTCGCCGCAGGGAGAATTGCTCGGTGGCTGCGAAGACGTGGGCCGCCATGTGGCGCTGGATAAACTGCTGGGGCATCGCAGTCAGCAGCCGTGGCAACAAGGTGCTGTGTTAGTCTCCAGCCGCGCCAGTTATGAGATGGTGCAGAAATCAGCGATGTGCGGCGTAGAGATATTATTTGCGGTATCTGCTGCGACCCAACTTGCCGTTGAGGTCGCCGAGCGTTGTCACTTAACGCTGATAGGGTTTAGTAAACCGGGACGCGCTACGGTGTATAGCCATCCACAGCGCCTGATTTAAACCACCTGTACCTGTGGCAGCGCCTGTTGGAGCGCAGCTAATGCGCCGGGTTTGGCGGGGCCGCTGTCGCAAATCAGCAAATCCACGTCTCCAATCGGCGCATATACCGTGCGACTGATCACCCCCAGCTTGCTGTGATCCGCCAGTAAAAAGGTGCGCGAAGCCTGCTGCACCATGGCGCGGGCGATCGCCGCTTCGTGTGGATGGAAACTGCTGGCACCATTTTTGGCATCAATGCCAACCGGTGACAGCAGGGCAACGTCGGCGCGATAGCGGTAAATCTCGCTGACCGTGATTTCACCGCGCGTCTGCTGTGCACCTGCCATCATCATTCCGCCCAGCAAAATCACCTGATTATTCAGCGTTTCATGTTCTTCGGCGGCGCTCAGCGCCAGCGCAGCCTGCAAACTGTTAGTGATAATGGTTAAGCCGGCCATGCTGCGCAGCTGCTCCGCCAGCATGGTGGTGGTGGTGCCGGCATCGAGAAACAGCGTTTGGCCCGGCTGCAAATGCTGCGCAGCCGCTATGGCAATCGAACGCTTCTCTTTTGCCTGAGCACTGCGGCGCACTTGCAGCGGTGCTTCCGGCTGGCTATCTACCGCCACTAAACCGCCATGCACCCGTCGGGCTAAACCCTGCGCTTCCAGCTCAATAATGTCTCGCCGTGCCGTTTCCCGCGAAATACCCAGCTCATTGATAATGCGCTCGGTGCTGACCTGATGCTGCGTGGTCAGCAGGGCTCGAATGCGGTGTAAGCGGGTTTCCTGCAGCATGACTTTTCCCTGTAGCGTAATAATCTGGGCCTAAGCTTACCTGAGTGTCATTACGGCGTCATGTGTATTTAGTTGTATTTGTGTATTTGGTTGCATTTCTCGTTAAAGCAGGCATGATGGTGACAACGGTCACACATCATGCACCCCTTTCACCTTCGCAACGGGAGTTACCATGGCTACACGTTCCACCATCATGGACACCAACAGTTTTCGTGCTGAGCACGCCGACGGTCTGGATGCAGCAACCCGCCAGCTGACGGACAAGCGCAGCAAAGTGTTGGGCGAGTCGTATCGCCTGTTTTATCGTAAGCCGGTGCATCTGGTGCGCGGTGAAGGGCAGTATCTGTGGGATGCCGCAGGTAATAAATATCTCGATGTGTACAACAACGTGGCCAGCATTGGCCACTGCCATCCGGCGGTGATCGAAGCGGTAAATCAGCAGATGAAGATGCTGAATACCCACACCCGCTATCTGCACGAGCGCATTCTCGATTACACCGAAGAGCTGCTGGCAACCACGCCAGACGCTATCGACCGTGCCATGTATATGTGCACCGGATCAGAAGCTAACGATTTGGCCATTCGCGTGGCGCGTGCTTTCAGCGGCGGTACGGGCATCATCGTGTCGCAGGAAGCCTATCACGGCACCAGCGATCTCACCTCTGGCGTCTCTCCGGCACTGGGCAGCGGGCAGCCACTGGCGGCCACGACACGCCTGGTTTCGCCGCCGGATGCTTATCGTGTCAACACACCGGATCTCGGTGAATGGTTTGCCAACGAAATCCAGAAACAGATTGATGACATGAAGGCGCACGGCATTAAGTTTGCTGGCTTCCTCGCCGATTCAATCTTCTCTTCCGATGGTGTTTTGCCGAACCCTCGCGGTTTCCTGCAGAAAGCGGTGGATGTGGTGCACGCTAACGGCGGTATTTTCATTGCCGATGAAGTGCAGCCAGGCTTTGGTCGTACCGGTGATGCATTCTGGGGCTTTGCCCGTCACGGCGTGGTGCCGGATGTGGTCACCACCGGTAAACCGATGGGTAACGGTATTCCGGTTTCCGGCCTGCTGGCGAAGAGTCATGTGCTGGCGGCGTTTAGTGACGATATCCCTTACTTCAATACCTTTGGCGGCAACCCGGTTGCCATGGCTGCGGCGCAGGCGGTCCTGACGGTGATTAAAGAAGAAGGCTTGCAAGAGCACAGCCGCGTGGTCGGAGCTAAACTGCTCGCCGAGTTGCAGAAGCTGATGGATCGCCATGAAAGCATTGGCGATGTGCGCGGAGCAGGGCTGTTTATCGGCTTTGAACTGGTGCAGGATCGGGAGAGCAAAACGCCGGATAAAGCGCTGGCGCTGGACCTTACCGAGAAGCTACGCGATCACCATGTGTTGACGTCGGTGGCCGGGCCGTACGGCAACGTACTGAAGCTGCGTCCACCATTGGCGTTCCAGGAATCGGATATTGATTGGCTGGTGGGTGCGCTGGATAAGTCACTGACTGAGCTGGGTCGGTAAACCAGGACGGTTGGCTTAACGCGGTTTCAGGATGATGAACCGGGTCGCCATTCATGGCGACCCGGCTGAGAATCAGCCCAATTTACTCCGGGTGCGGACCTGCAAAGAGTCAGGCGGCTGCAGTCTCGGTCGCAAAAATGCTTTCCATCTTCTGCCACGCCTGCGCGACATCGTCATCCAGATTGAACAAACCTGATGTGCCAACGATAAACACATCCACCCCTGACGCAGCAATCTGCTTAAAGGTGCGCGCATTGCAGGAGCCATCAATCTCGGTCAGATAGTGATAACCGTGCTCTTCGCGCAGGGCAATCAGCTGGCGAATCTTGTTCAGTGTTTCCGGGATAAATTTCTGTCCCGCAAAGCCGGGGTCCACCGACATCACCGTAACCTTATCCAGCAGATGTGCATACTCACGAATGCTCTCGGCAGGTGTCGCCGGATTTAATACCACGCCGCAGCGACGGCCCGCTTCTTTGATCTGATTCAGCAGACGGAATATTTTGTTATTCGCTGTTTCTGGATGGAAGCTAATAATATCCGCACCCGCTTCGATACACATCGGAATAATATCTTCCGGGTGGTTCACCATTAAATGCACATCAATCGGCACATCGGTGATCTTACGCAGATTCTCGATAAAGAACGGCGATAGCGTAATGTTTTTAACGTAGCTGCCATCCATAATATCGACATGATAAAAAGCCGCTGTGCTATTCATCGCTTCGATCTGTTCACGAAAGCGGGTGAGATCCATGCACATTAATGACGGTGAAAATTGAGCGTTCATTGTTTATTTCCTCATTACATAATCCAGCGCCCGCAGGCGCTGTTTATGACATCAATGGAAGAATGAAATAATGTGGCCGAGTACGATGCCGACAATACCGAAGTCCGCGTCGCCAAAGGTGGTGGAAGCAAAGCCCAGGTCGCCCATCAGCGGCAGCAGAATCGCAGGCAGGAAGGAGATCAGCAGCCCTTGTACAAAGGAGCCGACCACCGCGCCGCGACGTCCACCCGTAATGTTGCCGTAGACACCCGCGGTGGCACCGCAGAAGAAGTGGGGCACCAGACCAGGAACAATCACGCTCAGACCAAACAGTGGGCACAGGAACATGCTGATCAGACCGGCGGAGAAACTGCACAGGAAGCCGATGATCACTGCATTCGGCGCGAACGGGAACACCGTTGGGCAGTCCAGCGCCGGTTTGGCGTTAGGCACTAACTTATCCGCGATGCCTTTGAAGGCGGGCACGATCTCGGCAATCACCATACGCACACCGGCGAGAATGATATAAACGCCCGCTGCAAAGGTGATGGACTGAATAATCGCGAACACGATGAAGTTCTGACCGCCGCTCACCTGACTTTCGGTGAACTCTTTGCCCGCTACCAACACCAGCGCGATAAACAGAATCATCATGGTCAGCGAAATCGCGACCGAGGAATCACGCAGGAAGTTGAGGGTTTTCGGCACCTTCAACTCTTCGGTGGATGGACTGCCTTTGCCCACCGCTTTACCGACCAGCGCAGACAGCAGGTAACCGGTCGAGCCGAAGTGGCCGAGCGCCAGATCGTCCGAATTGGTGATTTTACGTGTGAACGGCTGCAGAATGGCCGGGCACACCACCATCATGGTGCCGAGAATCAGTGAACCGATGAGCACCAGCCAGAAGCCATGTACGCCGCCGACGGAAAGAATCACCGCCAGCATCGCCGACATATAGAGCGTGTGATGACCGGTCAGGAAGATGTACTTCAGCGGGGTGATACGCGCCAGCAGGATGTTCACCAGCATACCGAACACCATGATCATCGCGGTTTCAGTGCCGTAACTCTTCTGCGCCAGCGCGGCCATCGCATCAGTATTCGGCACGACACCCTGAATATTGAACGAGTGTTCAAACAGCTGACTGAAAATGGTCAGTGTTGCCGCAATCAGGTTGGCCCCGGCGATAAGAATCACAAAGCCCATGATGGTTTTCAGCGTGCCGGAAATCACATCCGACACCGGTTTCTTTTGCAGTAATAAACCAATCAGGGAAAAAAGGCCGACAAGTATTGCGGGTGTTCCGAGAACATCCTTGATGATAAATTGCAGCATAATTACTCCATGTGAGTAAAATCGGGCTATTACAGATTTTCCGCCAGAATTTCTTTAATTTTGGCGTTATCTAATAAATTCGTCAGACCAAATACCTGCGCGCTGTGCCCGGATAACTGATCGGCAATATCTTTGGCGCTGATGATTAAATCAGCCTGCTCAGATTTCGCCGTGGTTAAATCGGTATGGCCCACTTCAGCCTCTTTACCTAATTCCGCCACAATTTTCTTCACGTTCATTTCCACAATAAAGCTGCTGCCTAAACCATTACCGCACACAATCAGGACTTTTTTCATAATAGGATTCTCTGGTGGTTAATTTGTAATAACAGCTTCAATCGCTGGTAGGGTTGCCGCCGTCAGCAATTGCTGCAGGCGAGATTCGTCACTGAATACTTCGGCCAATGCTGTGATCATCTGGATATGATCGTCGCCGGAAACGGCGCACAGCATAATCACCACATACACCGGATCGTTTTCATCCGCTTCAAAACTCACACCGTTCTTCACATGCAGCAACGACAAGCCATTCTTACGCGCGCCCTGTTCTGGACGGGCATGCGGCATCGCCAGGCCGGGTGCCAGTACGTAGTAAGGCCCCAGTTCGGCATGCGAAGTGAAAATGGCATCGAGGTAAGCCGGGGTGATCGCCCCTTCGGCCAGCAGCGGCTCAGCGGATAAACGTACCGCGTCCTGCCAGTCGCTGACCTGTTCTACGATGCGAATATGTTGCGGTGTCAGCCATTGAGTGAGCATCAGTAATTCCTGGTTATTCGTCGATGGAGTGCACTTTAGGTGATTTTCTCACCGCTTTTCTGTGATGATTGTCGCAAAAGTTAGCGCTAACACCGGTGTTGTTAAAAAATGTGTTATCGCTAACATTTTTGTGCTGCCCATTTGTCATCGTTGCAAGCACCTGACATGCTCGGAGATTCTGAAAATACTCAGCAGGTGAGGCGTGCCCGAATCTGTGGTGATTAACGTGGCACGTTGGCGCATTTGGTTTTAAGCTGCGTGCGAGTAATGGTGGTAAGTCAGCTAGGAGAAGGCATGGCAGAGAAAAAACGGCGCGGTACCGGCAAAAGCACACTGGCCGATGTTGCCCGTTTGGTCGGCGTGAGCACCATGACGGCATCACGTGCGTTACGCATGCCGGAAAAAGTTTCGCCTGAAATCCGCGCCAAAATTGATGCGGCCGTTGCCGAACTGGCCTATGTGCCAAATATTCAGGCGCGTAATCTGGCGTCGGCATCGTCTAAGCTCATCACCATGGTGGTGCCTTCGTTCGCCACGCCGGGCAGTGCAATTGTGTCGGAAGCGCTGCAAGAGATTCTGCGTCCGCAGGGTTACAACATGATGCTGGCGGAAGCCAACCACTCGGCAGCGGAAGAGAGCGAGTTGATCGAGATGCTGCTCTCGTATAATCCGGCGGCGATGGTGCATTTCAACTTCGACAATGCCGCCGAAGCCCATCGTTTGTTGAGTAATTCCGGTCTGCCGGTGATGGATATCGGCGGTGTGCATCAGGAATCTGCGGGAATTAGTATCGGCGTGGATTTTGCCAAAGCGATTCGCCAGCTGGTGCAAAGTTTGGTCGAGCGCGGCTATCGTCATCTCGGCTTGTTGTGCACGCAAACCAATACCACGATTTTCCGCCAGCTGCTGAATGGCTGGCACAGTGGCATGCTGGCAGCGAATCAGGCGCCGCACCGCGTGGTGACCTCGCCGAAAATGCCTACCTTTGCCGCCGGGCATAGCCTGCTGGCTGAAATCCGGCTCACCTGGCCTGAGCTGGATGTGCTGATTTGCACCAGTGACGAAGTGGCGTGTGGCGCCATCATGGCTTGCCACGCCGCAGGCATCTCAATTCCTAGCCAGCTGGCGATCGCCAGCATCGGTGGCGGCCCACTGGCGGCGGTTTGCTCGCCGCCGCTGACCAGCGTTGTACTGCCCTATGAAGAGATGGGGCGCATGGCAGGCAAGCGCTTACTCGCCGCATTGAAGGGAGATGAGCCACCCGCCCTCAACGAACTGCCGGTGCAGCTGAAGTTGCGTGCCAGTACGCACAAGATTTAACCCTGCGGCCCAGCTAACAGACGATGTCACGCTATGTGCGGTGCTTTTCCCAGATTGATCAAATCCTTATCATTACTAAGGCATTGATAACCCTTTTACCGATCATGATTTTAACTATAATGATCCGACTGCTTACGCGGCACCCTGTTGAGGTGATGCTGCAAAACACTAAATGGAGAGGAAGAACATGAGTTATTCACTGCCATCCCTGCCTTACGCGTACGACGCACTGGAACCACACTTCGACAAGCAGACGATGGAAATCCATCACTCTAAACACCACCAGGCTTACGTCAACAACGCGAATGCAGCGCTGGAAGGTACCGAATTCGCTAACCTGCCGGTTGAAGAACTGATCGCTAAACTGGATCAACTGCCAGCAGACAAAAAAGGCCCACTGCGTAACAACGCAGGCGGTCACGCTAACCACAGCTTCTTCTGGAAAGGCCTGAAACTGGGCACCAGCCTGCAGGGCGAACTGAAAGCAGCTATCGAAAAAGATTTCGGCAGCGTTGAAGCTTTCCAGGCTGAGTTTGAGAAAGCCGCTACCACTCGTTTCGGCTCAGGCTGGGCGTGGCTGGTGAAAAAGGGCGACAAGCTGGCTGTGGTTTCAACCGCTAACCAGGATAGCCCGCTGATGGGTGAAGCTATTTCTGGCGCATCCGGTGAGCCAATCATCGGTCTGGATGTGTGGGAACACGCTTACTACCTGAAGTATCAGAACAAACGTCCTGATTACATCAAAGCATTCTGGAACGTGGTGAACTGGGACGAAGCGGCTGCGCGTTTCGCTGCTGCTAAGTAAGTTCAGGCGATAGCCAACGCACAAAACCGGTGAAGCTGCTTCACCGGTTTTTTTCTTTACGAAAACTAAACACTTCTTAAACCACTTCAAGATTATCTCTTCTGACAATACCGTTACGGTCGTTATTAACCTGCCGTTGATAATTTGGGGCATACAGTAGCCGCAGTTGATCACACGAAAGTAAAATAATTATGTCTACTATCACTACCCCTGTGGCGAATAAAGATTCGTCGGCATCTCTGTTTTTGCCGTTAATTAGCGGAAAAGTCAGACCTGATAAGTTATGGAATAGCAGTATGTTCCGCTTTAAATTTGCTTTAAGGTCTTTAATCTTTCCTGTTACAACATTTAATTACCTTAACGCATTAGCGAAACTGCCGTTTCTACCGCAACTGCTGAAAATGCAGGGTTTGCTGCCAGCTAAACCCCATCGCCCTTACCTGCGCGCAGGCTTTAGCGTGGCACAACGTGCGCAGGCACTGCTTGACCATTACACGCTGATGGATCAACTGGATAATGCCAAACTGCGCCAGTTACTGCTGAGTCCGGTGTTAAATGTGATTGCCACCTTTAACGGAAAAAATGATGAGGTGTTTGCTATTAATTGCTGCCCAGGACATTTTGACCGCGAAGGTGAAATAACCCTGACACTGCATTATCAAACTCTGAATATTGCCTCGCTCTCATTTTCCATTATTCAGGAAAAGGGCAAGCGCACATTATTGATTGGTGGATTGCAGGGGCCGCGCAAACACATCTCAAATGATGTGATCCGCGATGCAACTAAAGCCGCACATGGCGTATTCCCGAAACGTCTGTTAATGGAAGCGGTATTTATTCTGGCGCAACAATGTGGCGTGCAAGCGATTTGCGCGGTAGGAGATACCACCCATGTGTTCCGCAGCATGCGTTATCGCCACAGTAAAGGTGATAAGTTCTTTGCCAGCTACAGCGAGTTCTGGCTGTCACTGGGCGGTGAAGCCCGTGCCGACGACCTGTTTACGTTGCCGCTGCAGATGGAAAGGAAAGCTCTGGAAGAGATCGCCAGTAAGAAACGCGCGGAGTATCGCCGTCGCTATGCACTGTTGGATGCGTTGAACACTCAGGTATTGCTGGCAGCAGGGGTTGAACCCGTGGCAGGGGCTGAACCAGTGCAGGAAGAGAGCGTAGAACGCGACGTATCACACGCCGCGTAATCGGGTATCAGAACGGCTGCTTAGCGTAGCCGGTCATCACCTTCAGCCCCATCTCACGTCCCAGCGCGGTCATTGGATGCACCACCACCAGGCCGCGCACGCTCTTCTTAAATGCGCCCATGTTGGCTTGTTCTTTCTTGGTGATCTCACGGCTGAAACCCAGCTTCTGCAGCTGTTGCGCTTCTTTGCTCAGCTTCTCGTCGCGAACACTGCGCAGACGTTCAATTTCCTGCACCAGCTTCTCTTTTTCACGCAGCAACTCGCCGAGTTTTTCGGCATCGCCAGATTCCAGCAGCTGGGGTTCTTTGCGATTCAATGCATCCAGTTGATCACTGAGCAGTTTGATCTCGGCTTTTTCTTGTTCTTTCATCAGGGGAAACTCGTTAAGGAAAACAGGCAAAGGATACATCAAAACGGGGCGTTTTTGCAGCGGGGCGGATTCGACCGCGACTGGGCCCCTAAACGGCCGGCTTCTTGAAAGCTTGCTTGTGGGAGATGCGTGATATCAGCTCGGTGAGCGACAGCACCATGGTCGAGCGCACCATCTGCAGATAGCGCTGTTGCTGCATACTGCGTAATGCCTCGTCGTCTCGGGTGAAGTCAGGTTGTGGCGGCCATGCTACGACGCAGTGCAGTTCACCAAACGGCCCCAAAATCTCATCGTCAGTAAAGCGGTAGTCGCTGGTGTCGTGATCGAGTTCTTCACGCAGCGCCAGCAGCAGCTCACAATCTTCATATTCATGGCGATTAATCACGCCCAAGCCGTAAATCAGTTTCAAACGCACCGACAGCTCGCCCAGCGGACCGTCGCCGAGCAGCAGCGGTTCAACCGCGTATTTCACGGCATAATCGTCTTTGCGGAAAACCTGCAACACCAGCAGGTTGACCGCTTCAGCCAATAGCTCAACGGCGGCGATCAGGAAGCTTCTCACCGATCGACCGGCGTTCAGGCGCTCAAGCACCCGGTTTTCAAAAGCTTGCTTCTCTTCCATTATTGCCTGCATCGTTCCGCTACCGCCGACGGGCACGGTTGGCACCGCGCCCGAGTGAGCTATTAAAAGGCGCGCATTATGCCATAGCGTTGTAAGCACTCACCACTGAGGTGACCACTTCGCTATTGGCTTCCAGTCCAGAGATCTCGGCCAGTGTTGCCTGTGGGCCTTTCTCAGCCAACAGGGCAGCCAGTTCCTGTGCCTGTGGATCGGCTTCGCTGCGGTAGTGCATCGCGGCAGCGATACCCTGCACCAGGTTGGCGTGTGGCAGGTGGTATTCAAGGGTGCCGAGCGTGGGTTTGATCAGACGATCGCCCGCGCTGAGTTTACGCAGCGGCTGGCGGCCAACACGTTCAACATCATCTTTCAGGTATGGATTTTCAAAACGAGTGAGGATTTTCTGGATGTAAGCGGCGTGCTTGTCGGCATCAAAGCCATAGCGCTTGATCAGCACCTCGCCGCTCTCCTGCATCGCACCCTGCACCACGGCACGCACTTTCTCATCCAGAATCGCATCACGGATGGTGGCGTGGCCGGCTAACTGGCCAAGATACGCGGTGATGGCATGGCCGGTATTCAGCGTGAAGAGTTTGCGCTCGACAAATGCCATCAGATTGTCGGTCAGCTCCATGCCAGGAATGTTTGGCAATTCACCTTTGAACTGAGTTTTATCCACAATCCATTCGCTGAAGGTTTCGACTGTCACTTCCAGCGGATCGTTGCTGCCGGCCTCAGAAGGCGGCACGATGCGGTCAACGGCGGAGTCGACGAAGCCAACGTGCTCTTCAACCCACGCGTGATACTGCTCTGGCAGCGCTTTCAATACGTGCTGTTTCAACTGACTGGTGCCGCGCACCATGTTTTCACAGGCGATGATATTCAGCGGACGGACATTACCGTTGTCGCTGCGTTTGGCCAGACCTTTCGCCACACCGCCTGCGATGCGCTCCAGAATTTGCGGACCAACCGCCGTGGTAACGATATCAACCTCAGCAATCAGCGTGACGATGTCGTCGCTGGTGCTGTTCACTGCGCTAACGCCGGTAACGATTTCGACCTTTGCCTGCTCGCCAACTACATGAACCGGATACTCATGACGGGCGTTAAGGGCATCCAGAACCACCTGATTCACATCCGCGAAAACCAGTTCGATACCGGCATCAGCCAGCAACTTACCGATAAAACCGCGACCGATGTTACCTGCTCCAAAATGTAACGCTTTCATAAATTTGACCCATATCAAATGACGAAAGGGCGGGCAAATCCGCCCCGGAAATGTGGGACGGGCTTGCCCGCCCCAGGGAAGTTAAAACGTGGTATTACGCTTTCGCGGTGTTACCTGACAACAGATCCAGCACATCCTGAACGCTGGTGGTGTTCGCCAGCTTCTCAATCACACTGTCATCATCCAGCGCGTTGGTCAGGCTGGTAATCACCTGAATGTGTTCGTTATTGCGAGCGGCAATACCAATCACCAGGCGCGCTACGTCATCGGCTTCTTCACCAAACAGCACACCTGCTGGGTACTGGCAGAACACCACGCCAGTTTTCAGCACGCGATCTTTGGCTTCCACGGTGCCGTGCGGCACAGCGATAGACTCACCGAGATAGGTCGGGGTTAGCTTTTCACGTTCCAGCATTGCTTCAACGTACTCTGGCTGGACGTAACCGCCTTTCACCAGCTGCTCACCAGCAAAACGAATCGCCTGCTCTTTGTTGCTGGCGCTCAAGCCGAGGAACACGTTGTCCGCGCCCAGTTTGAACAAGTTAGCGCTGCCATCGTCATAGCTGTCTGCCAGCGTGGTCTGCACGGTTTCACGATGTGCTTCACTGCGGTTAGCGGCGATCAGACGTTCAGTCAGATTGCTGTACAGCGCGCTATCGAGGAAGTTATTCAGTGAAATATGCTGCGCCTGCGGTGCCTGACGCATCGCACGTTCTGTCAGATCGCGGTGGGTAATCACCAGATCCACATCGCCCGGCAGTGAGTTAATCGCACTGTTGGTTACCGAGATATTGCTCAGGCCGGCATCCTGCACTTTCTTACGCAGCACACCTGCACCCATGGCGCTGGAACCCATACCGGCATCACAGGCCACGATGATTTTACGCACGTGGCTCACATCAACACTGTTGGCATCGGCGATAACCGGAGAACCCGCAACGGCCTGACCTTTAGACTGCGCTTTCATATCACGCATACGCTGAGTCGCAGCTTCGATATCGTCATCTTCTTTCACTTTGCTGGTTTTCAGCAGGATAGAAGAGACCACGAAGGAGACCGCAAACGCCGCGATGATGGCCGCGATGTTAGCGAAGTATGCGCCTTTAGGCGTCATCGCCAGTACTGCGAGGATAGAACCCGGAGACGCTGGAGACACCAGACCACCGTTCAGTACGGTCAGGGTGAACACACCTGTCATACCACCGAGGATCACCGCCAGCAGCAGACGTGGCGCCATCAGCACGTACGGGAAGTAAATTTCGTGGATACCACCAAGGAAGTGGATGATGGCCGCACCGCCTGCAGACTGCTTGGCGCTACCGCGACCAAAAATCATGTAGGCAACCAGCACACCCATACCTGGGCCTGGGTTAGCTTCAATCAGGAAGAAGATAGATTTACCGGCTTCGCTGGCCTGCTGGATACCCAGTGGCGAGAAGATACCGTGGTTGATGGCGTTATTGAGGAACAGGATTTTCGCCGGTTCAACAAAGATAGAGGTCAGTGGCAGCAGGTTGTTCTGCACCATCAGATTTACGCCCGCCGCAAGGATGTGTGACAGACCTTCAACCAATGGACCGATGCCGATGAACGCCAGCAGCGCCAACAGCATACCGATGATACCGGCTGAGAAGTTGTTAACCAGCATCTCAAAGCCGCTTTTGATTTTACCATCAACCATACGGTCGAAGGTTTTGATCGCCCAGCCGCCCAGTGGACCGGCAATCATCGCGCCGAGGAACATCGGCATATCTGCACCGACAATCACACCCATGGTGGTAATGGCACCGACCACGCCGCCGCGATCGCCGCCCACCAGACGTCCACCGGTGAAACCGATCAACAATGGCAGCAGGTAAGTGATCATTGGGCCGACGAGTTTCGCCAGCGTTGCGTTTGGAATCCATCCGGTTGGGATGAACAGTGCTGTGATGATACCCCAGGCGATAAACGCACCGATGTTTGGCATCACCATGTTACTCAGAAAGCGACCAAAGCTCTGGACCTTGACCTTCGCTGATGAGGACATAAACCCACCCCTTATTGAGACGCGCTGCAATAAGAGCGCGGTTGTTTTTGTTAAGACTTTTATTGAGCCGTTCCGGCGCGGGCCGTGGCATCACTGTATGCACGCGGACTCTAGCACTAGTTTATTACGCTGCGTAGCATCCGGGATAAGTGTGATGCAGATCACGCAAAATTGGGGTGGTCAGGGTGCTATAAGGTGATGTAGATCACATAAATAGAGTGTAAGAAAAGTACGAAGGCGAAATTTTAAGCAAAACAACGGGATAAATGTGACTTAAGTCACCTTTGAAGCGCTGTGGTTTGTTTCATAAGTGTGATTAAGATCACAAACTATTTTTGGTCGAAAATGCGCCAGATCACACAATAGCGATGCAGATAAGAGAGGTGTAAGGAAGTGACGAAAAATCTGAAAGGTGCAATAAAGAGCATGTAAGGAAAAGGGCGGCCTGTTAGTCGCCCCTGAACGCATTAAAAACGAGGTTACAAACCACCCTGCACAGCATTCTGTGCCTGAGTCAGGGCTTGAGCATTGCTGGAAAGGTTGCTCATCAGGGTGTTGTACTGCGTGGCCTGATCCTGCGTTGGGAACTGAACGCCACCGTCATTGAAGGTCACACGTGTGCCCTGCGACTGCAGATAATCACCGGTTTGCACCGCCGCCTGGCTCAACGCCTGCAGCTGAGGCAGCAATGGAATCAGTGTACCTGCCGGCTGCGTGACCACTTTGGCGTAGACGCTGTCATACACTTTCTTCAGATCGTCTGGCTGCTTCAACGTGGCTTTGCTGCTGTCGGCCTGCATTTTGGCGCTCTGAATCTGCTGTGACAGCACACTGAGGTTGCCGCTCGCCTGACGCAGACTGTCGCGACGGGTCAGATAATCTTGTGGCACACGAATCGCGGCCAGTTCATCAACCACAGGGCGCATGCCTTGCTCAACCGCCTGATTGGCCTGCTGTGAGAAGCCATACAGAATGGCGTAGTCGCCCGCGTAGTTACCGAAGGTCTGCTTCTGGTTTTCGCTCAGGCTAGGCAGATGCTCGCCGCTACGCATCGCGGTATTCTGCAGGAAATCGGTGAAAGCTTTGCGCTGATCGCCTTCTTTATCGCCACAGGCGGTAAGTTGCAGCACAACCAGTGCGCTGACCATAAGCATGCCGGTACGCATCCAGATGCGGGATAATCCTGACGCCATGTTGAACTCCTGTTATGGCTAATTTCGATTCGGTGGGAATGGTCCTAAAGGATAGTGCAATGGCCTGGCGTGTACAACGGGTTGAGAGGCGGCAAACTGTGGCAAAGCGCGCACCCTGGTGCGCCGGATAAAGGTAATGAAAGAAATGTGGTGGTGGTCGACCCTGAAGGTTGTGCTCCACCGACACCAACGAACGCAGGCAACAAACTGAACCCAAAGGCCGAAATCACCTGGCGGCATCAGGCAGGCCGCACTGATGCCGCCAGGTTGTGATTTAAAACACCAGTGCCTGCCCATCCTTCCGGCTTTCAGTGGCGGCAATGTAGAAGCCTTGCGGGTCACGCACAATCGCCTGCGCACCGCCGAAATTGTAGCTCTGTAACGGATCTTCCACCGTAATCTGGTGACCCATTTCGCGCAATTTCGCCAGCACATTACGATCGATACCCGGTTCCACTACAACCGCGCGACCTTGCTCAACACGCCAGCGCGGTGCATCGATTGCCGCCTGCGGATTCTGCTTGTGCTGCATGATGCGGAGCGCCAGTTGCAGATGTCCCTGCGCCTGCATTGGGCCACCCATCACGCCAAACGACATCAATGGCTGTCCCGCCGCATCCAGCGCAAACGCCGGAATAATGGTGTGGAACGGGCGTTTGCTACCGGCCACCACATTCGGATGCTGCGGATCGAGTGAGAAGCCGCAGCCGCGGTTCTGCAAGCTGATGCCAGTGTCCGGCACCACCACGCCGGAACCGAAGCCCATATAGTTGGACTGAATAAAGGAGACCATCATGCCGCTGGCATCGGCGGTGGAGAGATACACGGTGCCGCTTTGCTGCGGGGAGCCGAAGGTAAAATCACCGGCCTGGTCAGGATTGATGAGTTGGGCGCGCTGTTTAAGATAGCTGTCGCTGAGCAGCAGCTCCGCCGGGAATTCCAGATGGTCGTAATCGGTGACGTAGCGATCCAGATCGACCAACGCCAGCTTCATCGCCTCGATGGATAGGTGCAGCCACGGCACGGAATCCGGTGAGTAGCTGCCGATGTCCCACTGCTCCAGAATACCGAGCGCAATTAAGGTGGCGATGCCCTGACCGTTGGGCGGTAGCTCCTGCACCGAACCGTTGGCAAACGGACGTGATAGCAGATCCACCCAATCGGCACGATGGTTGTTGAGATCGGCCATGCTGAGTGCTGCGCCGTGCTGCTCGGCAAATGCCACCATTTTCTCGGCCAGTTCGCCACGATAGAAGGCTGCACCTTTGGTTTCGGCGATTTTCTGCAGCGTCGCGGCCTGCGCCGGGTTACGGAACAGTTCACCGGCACGCGGCGGTCGGCCGTCTGGCGCAAAACACTCGATAAAGCCCGGCTGAGATTTCAGCTTGTTATAGCCGCGCTGCCACAGATGGGCGATCAGCGGCGAAACCGGGAAGCCGTCACGGGCGTATTCGATGGCCGGCTGTGCCAGCGTGGTCAGCGGCAGTGTGGCGAAGCGCTCGGCCAGCGTGACCCAGGCAGAAACGGCACCCGGCACGGTCACCGCTTCCCAACCGATTTCCGGCATGGTGCTCTGTCCGGCAAAGCGTTCTGCATTCCAGCTGGCGGGGGAACGGCCGGAGGCATTTAAGCCATGCAGCTCTTTCCCATCCCAGATAATGGCAAACGCATCGCTGCCAATGCCGTTGCCGGTGGGTTCCAGCACCGTCAGCGCCATCGCGCTGGCAATCGCTGCATCCACGGCATTGCCGCCCTGTTGCAACATGCGCATCCCCGCCTGTGCCGCCAGCGGCTGTGAGGTGGCGACCGCATTGCGGCCCATCATCGGGGCGCGGTGCGAGGCATAACTAACGTTGAAATCCAAATCGCTCATAATTTGACGTTCCTCTGCTTCATGCTGGTGCGCATCTGCCGCACTACTGTGCATCATCGGTAGGCAAAACATCGAGAATTTAATAATAAGTCAGATAATTCATGCTGATAGAAAATTGGCACTTTTTTTGAATGTGTAAAAGCAGATGCAGGAGCGATAGCGGGTAACCGACGTCGCCAGACAATTTGCAATGGGTCACTAGGGTTCCGGTCGAAAGATGCTGGTCCGAGAGTGACCGACCGTCCTCTGACGGTTACACGGCGGGACAAAAGCCCGGGAGGAAAGCGAGATCGTTGCTCGCCGCCTCCTGCTTTTTTTTCGCCCGTTAACGCCAGAGGAACCATCATGATCAAAGTCTGCCTTCGCTTGCTGTTGCTTTGCACCGTCGCACTGTTCAGCGTCAATACGCTGGCTGCCGACAAACCCTCCTTCAAGATCTGTTGGTCCATTTACGCGGGCTGGATGCCGTGGGATTACGCCCAGCAAAGCGGCATCGTGAAAAAATGGGCCGACAAATACGGCATCGACATTCAGTTGGTGCAGGTCAACGACTACATCGAATCGGTGAACCAATACACCGCCGGGGGGTTTGACGGCTGCACCATGACCAACATGGATGCCCTGACGATTCCTGCCACCGGCGGCGTGGACAGCACGGCGCTGATTGTTGGCGACTATTCCAACGGCAACGACGGTATTCTGCTGAAAGGTAAAGGCAATATTGCCTCGCTGAAAGGCAAACCGATCAATCTGGTCGAACTCTCTGTGTCTCACTATCTGCTGGCGCGTGCACTGGAGAAATCCGGCATGAGCGAGAAGGATGTCAAAGTGGTGAACACCGCGGATGCCGATCTGGTGGCGGCGTTTGGCACCTCGGACGTGCACTCCATCGTGACCTGGAACCCGCTGCTGGCCGAAGCTGAGAAGCAGCCGGATAGCCATTTAATTTTCTCTTCAGCACAAATCCCCGGTGAAATCCTCGATCTGCTGGTGGTGAATACCGCCACCTTGAAAAAGTATCCGCAGCTGGGCAAGGCGCTGACCGGTGCCTGGTATGAAACCCTGAAAACCATGTCCGGACCGAGTGACAGCGCCAAAGCTGCTCGCACGCAAATGGCTCAGGCTTCGGGCACCGATCTGGCAGGCTTCGATCAGCAGCTGGCCGCCACTCACTTGTTCAGCGATGCCAAAACCACCCTCGATTTTGTCGACAGCCCGCAGCTGAAAGCCACCATGCAGCTGGTCGCAGAGTTCTCCTTCAAGCACGGATTACTGGGAGAAGGCGCACCAAGTGCTGATGTGGTGGGCGTGGAAACGCCGGCAGGCAACTGGGGCGATACCAATAACCTGAAACTGCGCTTTACCGATGAGTTCACCAAACTGGCCGCTGCGGGTCAGCTATAAGCGAGACGATGCCGATGCGTAAATTGATCAACTACCAACCGCTGCCGCTTGGTCGCCTGCTGCTTGGCATCCTGCCGCTGCTGGCGCTGCTGCTGGTCTATCTGTTCGCGTCGGATGCGCGTCTCAGCCTGAACGCCGCAGACAAACTGTTGCCGGGTTTTAACGCGATGGGGGACGCCATCAGTCGCATGGCGTTTCAGCCCAGCCCGCGTACTGGGGAATACCTGCTGTGGACCGACACCGCCGCCAGCCTGATGCGTCTGCTGAGCGGCGTGGCGATCAGCGCACTGCTGGCGCTGGCGATTGGCCTGTTCACCGGCGCGCTGCCGGTGGTGCGGGCAGTGCTGGCGCCGCTGGTGACGGTCGTCGCGCTGGTGCCACCGCTGGCGATTCTGCCGATTCTGTTTATCTGCTTTGGCCTGGGAGAAGTGTCGAAAGTGGTGCTGATCGTGATCGGCATTACCCCGCTGATTGCACGCGATTTACAGCTGCAGGTGGAGAAAATCCCGCGCGAGCAGTTGGTGAAAGCGCAGACGCTCGGTGGGCACAGCGCGCAGATTTTGTGGCGCGTGATCCTGCCGCAGCTGATGCCGCGTCTGCTGGATGCGGTGCGTCTGTCGCTGGCGTCGGCGTGGCTGTTCCTGATTGCTGCCGAAGCGATTGCCGCCACTGAAGGGTTGGGTTACCGCATCTTCCTGATGCGCCGTTATCTGGCGATGGATGTGATTTTGCCGTACGTGGCGTGGATCGCGCTGCTGGCCTTTGTGCTCGACCTGCTGCTGCGGCTGATCAGCCGTCGCTGCTGGCCGTGGTATCACGCGAAATAACGGGAGATCGAGCGATGCCATTACTGCAACTGAAAAATCTGGAAAAACACTACGGCGAACAGGTGGTGCTGGAGCGCCTCAATATCGATGTGGAAGAGGGAGAATTTGTGGCGATTGTCGGGGCATCTGGCTGTGGCAAAACCACTTTTCTCAACATGCTGCTCGGCACCGAATCGCCCACCAAAGGGCAACTTCTGCTGGACGGCGAACCGATTCCCGACGAACCCGATGCCCATCGCGGCGTGGTGTTTCAGCGCTACTCGGTGTTTCCCCATCTGACGGTGCTCGGCAACGTGATGCTGGCGGAAGAGTTCAGCACCGCCCGTTGGCTGGGACGTGTGTGGGGTAAAAAGCGCCAGGTGATACGTCAGCGTGCGCAGGCAATGCTGGCGCAGGTTGGCCTGGAGCATGCGCAAAACAAATACCCGCACCAGCTCTCGGGCGGCATGCAGCAACGCCTGGCGCTGGCGCAGGCGCTGATGAAACAGCCGCGTATCCTGCTGCTCGACGAACCTTTTGGGGCGCTCGATCCCGGCATTCGCAGCGAGATGCACCAGTTGATTACCCGCCTGTGGCAGCAACATAACCTGACCATTTTTATGATCACGCATGATTTGAAAGAGGGCTTCAGCCTGGCTTCGCGCCTGCTGGTGTTCGACAAACTGCGTCATGACCCGCACGCGCCACAAGCCTGGGGCGCGACTATCACTTACGACCTGCCACTCGACCGCGACCAGCCCGCTGCTGGATTGCCGTCTGAGCCGCAGGTGGCTTAAAGGAGCACCACATGAATGCATATCAAACCCAGTTACCGGCGGGATCGCATTGGTCGCTGGTGATGCGCAGCGGCACCGCACTGACACTGACCGATATTGAAGGCGGCGCCAACGTCGGCATGCTGTTCTACAACCCGGAAAATCTGCTGGAGCGCTACAACGCGCCCGATACGTTGAAGTGCCAGCACACCTTCCGGCTGACAGCCGGGCACTGCCTTTATTCCGATATGGGGCGCATTTTCTGCGGCATCGAAGAAGACAGTTTCGGCTGGCATGAGAGCGTTTGCGGCACCTTAAATGCTGAGCAAACTGTCGCACGCTTCGGCGCCAGCGACTATCAGCAGGCGCGCAATCTGCGCCATCAAAACGGCTACGACAGTTTCCTCGTCGAGCTGGCGAAATACGGCCTCGGCCAGCGTGATATGGCCTCTTGCCTCAACCTGTTTGCCAGGGTGCGCGCCGATGACAACGGCACGCTGCAACTGGAGCAGCAGGGTGCACCTGGCGCACAGGTGCGGCTGCGCTTCACCATGGACACGTTAGTGATCCTGCACACCTGCCCGCATCCGCTGAATGCCAGCAGCGAATATCCGCGCCAGCCGGTGCAGATCGCACTGGGCGCCCAGCGCGCGCCGCTGCCGGAAATTTGCCTGGCGCGTGGTGAGAACCAGCGCGGTCTGCGCAACAACGCGCTCTATCAGCTGCAAGGAGAAATCTGATGATTACTGAAAGCTTACTCAATCCCGCCGAAGCGCCATTCCAGCAGCAGGTGAATGCCGGTGATTACTGGTTGCAGCGTATCGAAGCGGGCCAGACGTTGCGTATCACCGATCTGGAAGGTAATCAGGCTGCCGATACCCTGTTCTTCAATGCCGACGACACTGCCGAACGCTACAGCATGAGCGATACGCTGCGCGGGCAAAAAAATGTGTTTCTGAGTGCAGGCAGCGTGCTGCGTTCCAACTTAGATCGTCCGATGCTGACGATCACCGCCGATACCTGTGGCCGCCACGATACGCTGGGTGGCGCCTGTTCCTGTGAGAGCAACACCGTGCGCTACGACCTGGAGAAGCGTCATATGCACTCCTGCCGCGATAGCTGGATGCTGGCGGTGGCCGAAAAACCGGAATTCGGCCTGACGCGCCGTGATATCACCCACAACATTAACTTCTTTATGAACGTGCCGGTCACGCACGACGGCGGTTTGACCTTTGCCGATGGCATTTCTGCACCGGGCAAATACGTCGAGATGGTGGCGCAGATGAACATCCTGGTGCTGATCTCCAACTGCCCGCAGCTCAACAATCCCTGTAACGGTTACAACCCGACGCCGATCTTAGTCAGCGTGTGGTGAATCTTTGACGCAACGGGACGACCCGTTTTAAAGCCGTCATTGTCCCTGCAGGACGACCTGCCGTAATAAGAGATTTCACTCATGATTAATCGCGTATTGATTGCCAACCGTGGCGCGATTGCCGTGCGCATCATCCGTACCTTGCAAGCCATGAACATCCGCGCGATTGCGGTGTATGCCGAAGCCGATCGCCACGCGCGCCATGTGCGACTGGCCGATGAAGCCTGGTCGCTGGGCGAAGGGCAGGTGCGAGACACTTATCTCAATCAGCAAAAAATACTGGAAATTGCCGCACAAAGCGGGGCGCATGCGGTGCATCCCGGCTACGGTTTCCTCAGCGAAAATCCCGAGTTTGTGACGCGCTGTGAAGCGGCCGGCGTGCAGTTCCTCGGCCCAACGGCCGAGCAGATGGCGGCGTTCGGTTTGAAACATCGTGCGCGTGCGCTGGCACAGGAAAATCAGGTGCCGCTGTTGCCCGGCAGTGGTTTGCTGACTTCGCTGGACGAAGCACACATCATGGCGGAACAGATTGGCTATCCGGTGATGTTGAAAAGCACCGCCGGTGGCGGCGGAATTGGCATGCAGCGTTGTGATGATGCCGAACAGCTGAGTGCGGCATTTACGCGTGTTAAACGACTGGCGGGCAATAATTTCGCCGACGATGGCGTATTTTTAGAGAAGTTTATCGCTCGCGCGCGTCACATTGAGGTGCAGATTTTCGGTGATGGCACTGGCAACGTCATCGCCCTCGGCGAGCGTGATTGTTCCGCCCAGCGCCGCAACCAAAAAGTGCTGGAAGAAACACCCGCGCCGGGACTGAGTGCGGCCGTTCGCGCCGAACTGCAAGCCACGGCGGTGCGTCTGGCGTGCGCGGTCAATTACCGCAGCGCGGGTACCGTGGAGTATGTCTACGATGATGCCAGCCAGCAGTTCTGGTTCCTCGAAGTGAACACCCGTTTGCAGGTGGAGCACGGCGTCACTGAAATGGTGTATGGCGTGGATTTGGTACGCTGGATGGTGGAGCTGGCGCAACAAACGTTGCCGCCGCTGCACACCTTAACGACTGAGGCGCAGGGCCATGCGATTCAGGTGCGCCTGTATGCCGAAGATCCGGCCAAACAGTTCCAGCCCAGTGCCGGTTTGCTTAGCCACGTTAAGTTTCCGACGGAAAGTGAAGACGCCACGCTGCGCATCGACAGCAGCGTGGAAACCGGCATGGAGGTTTCGCCGTTCTACGATCCGATGCTGGCGAAAGTGATTGTGCATGCGGCCAACCGTGAAGTGGCATTGCGCAGCATGGCGCAGGCGCTGGACGCCACCGAGCTGTACGGCATCGAAACCAATCTGCTGTGGTTGCGCCATCTCTGTTCCCTGCCGGAAGTGCAGCAGGGCCGCATCATCACCGCCACGTTGGGCGGCGTGCAGTGGCAACCGCCTACGCTGGATATCCTCAGCGGCGGCACCTTAACGACGGTGCAGGATGCGCCTGGCCGCGTCGGCTATTGGCATGTCGGTGTGCCGCCGTCTGGCCCGTTTGACAGCCGCGCGTTCCAGTTAGGTAATCGCCTGCTGAATAACGACGCGCAGGCGGCGGGACTGGAGATCACCCTGCGTGGCCCTACGCTGCGTTTTAACCAGGCGTGCAGCTTTGTCATCACCGGGGCACCGATTGCCGCGCAGCTGGATCAGCAGACATTAACGATGCACCAGATTGTCACCGCACAGGCCGGGCAAACCCTGACGCTGGGCGATATCAGTGAGGGATGCCGCAGCTATCTGCTGCTGGCAGGCGGCTTGGATACCCCGCGCTATCTCGGTAGCCGCAGTACCTTTACGCTCGGCAAGTTTGGCGGTCACGCCGGGCGCGCTTTGCGTGCGGGCGATGTGTTGCATCTTGCCGATCCGCAGGTGCTGGCAACGGCAGACTTGCCTGGTGAGTTGGTGCCGGAACTCAACGGTGAATGGCAGCTGCGGGTGATTTACGGCCCGCACGGCGCACCGACCTTCTTTACCGATGATGACATCGCGGAGTTCTTTGCCGCCGAGTGGCAGGTGCACTACAACTCCAGCCGCACCGGCATCCGCCTGATCGGACCGAAACCGACCTGGGCACGCAGCGACGGCGGCGAAGCGGGTATGCATCCCTCCAATATCCATGACAACGCTTATGCCTTCGGCACGGTGGATTTTACCGGCGATATGCCGGTGATCCTCGGTCCGGATGGTCCCTCACTCGGTGGCTTTGTCTGTCCGGCCACGGTGATTGAAGCCGATCTGTGGAAGCTCGGACAGCTCAAAGCCGGGGATCGCGTGCGCTTCCTGCCGATCGATCTCAGCAGTGCGGATCAACTGGCGCAGGCAGAGCGTGAAGCGATCATCAAACTGCAATCCGTACCGCTTACAGTGAACGCTGCGCTGCCCCTTATTGATCCACTATTGCACCATCAGGCGGCAGAAAATGGCCGGCCATCGCTCAGTGTGCGTGCGGCAGGTGATCGTTTCCTGCTGGTAGAGTATGGCGATTTGATGCTGGATATCGCCCTGCGTTTCCGCGTGCACGCGCTGATGCAACAGCTGCAAGCCCATCCGCTGCCGGGTCAGCTGGAATTAACGCCGGGCATTCGTTCGCTGCAGGTGCACTACGATGCACAGCGCTGTGCAAGAAGTGAGCTGTTGGCGCAAATTTTGCACATTGATAGAGAGCTGGGCGATCTCAGCGAGGCCGCAGTGCCATCGCGTACCGTGTGGTTACCGCTCAGCTGGGATGATGCGGCATGCCGTGAGGCCATTACCCGCTACAGCCAGTCGGTGCGACCTGATGCACCCTGGTGCCCCAGCAATATTGAATTTATCCGCCGCATCAATGGCCTTACCAGCATTGATGAGGTGAAGGAGATCGTGTTCAGCGCCGCCTATCTGGTGATGGGGCTGGGCGATGTCTATCTCGGTGCACCCGTGGCGACGCCGCTCGATCCGCGTCATCGCCTGGTGACCACGAAGTACAATCCGGCACGCACCTGGACGGCGGAAAACTCGGTGGGGATTGGTGGCGCTTACATGTGCGTCTATGGCATGGAAGGGCCGGGCGGTTATCAGTTTGTCGGGCGCACCATGCAGATGTGGAATCGCGATCGACAAACCTCGGCCTTCACACAGCCGTGGCTGCTGCGCTTCTTTGATCAAATCCGTTTCTATCCGGTTAGCGCCGAGGAATTGCTCAGCATTCGCGAGCGTTTCCCGTGGGGTGACTATCCGCTGCGGAGCGAAGAGGGCGAGTTCCGCCTCGCAGATTATCAGGCGATGCTGGTGGAGCAGGCTGGTGAAATCGACGCCTTTCAGCAACAGCGTCAGCAGGCTTTTGACAGTGAGCTGGCACGCTGGCGTGCCGAAGGGCAATTTACCTTCGACAGCCAGTTACAGGAACAGCGTGCAGAAGAAATTACGGTGCCTGCAGGGTGTAGCCCGGTAGAGAGCCAGGTGGCGGGCAGCGTGTGGCAATGGTTGGTTGACGAAGGCAGTGAGATTGAAGCGGGTGCCACGGTAGGCATACTCGAATCCATGAAGATGGAGATCCCGATCGTGGCGCCAGTCAGTGGAAAAATCCATTGTTTTTATCGCCAGGCCGGGCAGCAAGTGCAGGCGGGTCAATTGCTTATGGTGATCGATCCTTCTGCGGCATAAGTAAGAATAAAAAATAATCAGTAATCAGGCAGCAAAGCCGGGGATCTGACCCATAATTAGTAACCCGGCTGATTGTTGCATTGCTATGACATCTTTTTGCAGTGTGCAACAGGCTGTGTCCCGTAACGGTTTACTAAAACAATCAATCTCCACAGTCATTTTGGGGGCAGAAAGGCAGCAAATGAGGCCATCCCGTGAGCTTGCTACAGTAAGTGTCTCGGGGGGACGAGAGCAGCCAACGCCTCAGTAAACAAAAGGACCAAGGGGAAGACCGTTGCGGGATACAGCCTGACTTGGCCGGGTTTCAGCGCCTGGTGGCGCTTACCTCTCTACTTTCACGTGCTTCATAGTGAGTTTTAAGGAGTTCTCTATGGAAATAAAAGATCCAATGGTCGAGTTATTGAGTAGCCTTGAGCAGATTGTTTTGACACGTGATGCACAGCCTTCCGTATCAGAAATTACACTCAACGCAGTATCCGTTCCCGAGCCACAGCGTTTACGCGAAATGACCGGCATGCAGGTGGATGAGTTCGCCCGCGTGATGGGGGTGAGCGTTTCATCTGTAAAAAGTTGGGAGGCGCAACGCACGCGCCCATCCGCTACGGCACGTAAACTGATGAAACTGCTGCAAGCAAATCCCTATCTGGGACGGCAGTTACTCGAGTAAGAAGACTATCGGTTCTCTGACCCGCCTGCACGGCGGGTTTTTTTTAGCTTAATCCGCCGTATTTTGCCGCCTGTTTCACAAACCAACTCTCTGGGACGCTGTGTGGTGGCTGCGCCAGCTGATCAATGCCGTGTTGTATAATCTGCTCAGCCTGTTGCCACAATTGCGGGTTTCCCTCATTCAACAGTTGGATCTGTACCTTTTTCTCAATCAGGTAGATACGCGCAAAGTCGGGATCGAAATGCACAATGGCGCGGGTGTTATCGATGATATCGGCAAGCTTGATAGTTTGTGCATCGGGGCAGGCTTCGGCGGTATGGCGGAAGTGCGCCAGTTTGCGCGCGGCGCGGTTTTTCGCCTTGGGCTGCGCGCAGTCAGTCAGCATATCGACGAGCTTTGCGACGCGCGGACCAAAGTGGCTTTCAATGTCCTGTAAGGTGCTCGGGGTATCTTCAACGGTGTCATGCAGCCACGCGGCGGCAATCATCTGTTCATCATCGGTGACGCTGCGCACCAGTTCGGCCACCGCAGCCGGGTGCACAATGTAAGGTTCATCGGTGTATTTGCGACGCTGGCCCGCAGCAGCATGTGCCTGCGTGGCATAACGGCGCGCTTGCTCTTCCAGTGAATCACGCATCTTTCACGCTCCGGAATAAAGTTGCTTGCAATTATCTAGCGCGCTATCTATATTGAATCGCATGAACAGTAATCAAGATGACAAAAAAGTGCAGCAGATGCCACTCCAGGTTGATCAACATCTCTGCTTCGCGCTCTATTCCGCGAACCTCGCGATGCACAAAGTCTATCGCCAGCTGCTGGCTGAGCTGGAAATTACCTATCCGCAATATCTGGTGATGCTGGTGTTGTGGAAGCATGATGATGTGACAGTATCGGAGATTGGCGAGCAGCTGTTTCTTGATTCGGCCACCCTGACGCCGCTGTTAAAGCGTCTGGAGGTCGCAGGTTTGTTGCGCCGCCAGCGTTCGCGTCGGGATGAGCGCCAGGTAGTGGTGACACTGACGGATGAAGGCCGTGCGCTGCGTGAACGGGCACAAAGCATTCCCGAAGCGGTGCGCTGCGCTACTGCCTGCGACGATGACACATTGATTGCATTAAAAAATCAGCTCGACGATTTGCGCGCCAATCTCAACCGCGCCAAATAAAGTATGCCGGATGTCGTCAAGGCGGCATTCTGACTATCAATGTCAAAAACTGCGTATAGATATATAGTGCGCGATTATATAGTGAATAGTGAGGTTATCATGTCTTTAGATAAAGTTGTTTATACCGCAAAAGCCAAAGCCACTGGCGGCCGTGATGGTCGCGCGACTTCTTCTGACAATGTGCTGGATGTGAAACTGGGCGTACCAAAAGAGATGGGCGGCGCAGGCGGTGAAGTCACTAACCCAGAGCAGCTGTTCGCTGCGGGTTACTCAGCGTGCTTCCTGGGTGCGATGAAGTTCGTAGCGGGTCGCGACAAAATCACCATGCCGAAAGATGCGTGGATTGAAGGGGAAGTGGGTATTGGCCCAATCCCAACCGGTTTTGGTATTGAGGCCAAACTGAATATCCATCTGCCAGAAATGGATGCAGCAGAAGCGCAGAAGCTGGTGGATGCGGCACACATTGTTTGCCCGTACTCTAACGCTACCCGTGGAAATATTGATGTGACCCTGAACATCATTCGCTAAGGTCGCGGCCAGTTGAAAAAAGAGGCTCCGTCAGGGGCCTTTTATCATTTTATGGGGTCAGATCAATTATTGTCTGGTCTTACCATTGGTTAAATGTTCTACTGCTGCGCTGCATGCGCCTTCATTGCCGTTCCGGTTCAGATTCGTCCCGTTCCTGCTCGCTGCTTGCGCTTTTCTCGCTCACGGACGAACTCTATTGACTTTAAATAGTCACATTTAAGGTTGGTTTATTGACACCGGGTCAGGAATGAATAAGTAAATGAATTATATCAAAACGTTAACGCAGCAAAAGCTGTCGCTGTTGCTTGCGCTCTATCTCGGCATCTTGTTGAATTTGCCCATTTTTTATCGCCGATTTGACGGCTTCTTAACGAAATCCACGCTCTCTAACTGGCTTTCTGCGGTAGCCGAAGTGACGGCTGCGGTGTTGCTGACGTTTTTCCTGATGCGTCTGCTATCGCTGGGTGGTAAGTGGGTTTATCGCATCCTTGCCACTTTAACCGTGGTGATTTCCGTGGCTGCCGCCTATTACATGGCTTTCTTTAATGTGGTGATCGGCTACGGCATCGTGGCCTCAGTGATGACCACTGATGTCGATCTCTCTAAAGAAGTGGTCGGCATGCGCTTTGTGATTTGGATGGTGCTGGTCAGCGCGCTGCCGCTGCTGATGATTTGGCGCAATAGCCTCAGCCTGACTTTGATTGAGCAATTGAAAACGCCGGGTCAGCGTTTGAAGCCTGCGGTGATTATGCTGCTGAGCGTAGCGCTGGTGTGGTTGCCGATTCGCTATTTCGACAAACTGCAAAAAGTGAATGAAGAGATCACCAATATCGATTTGCCAAGCTACGGCGGGGTGGTGGCGCACTCGTATCTGCCTTCTAACTGGATTGCGGCGCTAGGGCTGTTTGCCTGGACCAAAGTTGATGAAGAGGTGGATGGAGCGGAGCTGCTCGATCCAGCGAAGAAGTTTACTTACGTGGCACCGCCAGGCATTGATGATACCTATGTGGTGTTTGTGATTGGCGAGACCACGCGCTGGGACCACATGGGTTTGCTGGGCTATGACCGCGATACCACGCCGAAGCTTTCTAAAGAGAAAAACCTGGTGGCGTTCCGTGGTGAGTCTTGTGATACCGCCACCAAATTGTCGCTGCGCTGCATGTTTGTGCGTGAAGGCGGCACCATGGATAACCCTGGCCGCACGCTGAAAGAGCAGAACGTTTTTGCCGTGATGAAGGAGCTGGGCTTTACTTCTGAGCTGTTCGCCATGCAGAGTGAAGTGTGGTTTTACGATAACGCCGATGTGAATAATTTCTCGTTCCGTGAGCAGATTGGTTCTGAGAAGCGTAATCAGGGTAAAGCGGTGGATGACATGCTGCTGGTGCCAGAACTGCAGGCTTCGCTGCAACGTTTCCCGAAAGGTAAGCATCTGGTGGTGTTGCACACTAAAGGTTCGCATTATCTTTATTCTCAGCGTTATCCGCGCAGCTTCGCACGTTATCAGCCGGAATGTATGGGCGTGGATGAGACCTGTAGCAAAGCGCAGTTGATCAATGCTTATGACAACTCGATTCTGTACGTCGATACCATGCTGGATAGCGTGCTCGATCAGCTACGTGATAAGAAGGCAATTGTGTTTTATGCCGCTGATCATGGTGAGTCGATCAGCGATAATATGCACTTGCACGGCACGCCGCGTGAGATGGCGCCGCCGGAGCAGTTCCGCGTGCCGATGATGGTTTGGGCCTCTGATAAATATCTTGAAGATCCCACCAACCGCAGTAACTTCGAGCGTTTGCAGGCGCAGCAGCGCGTAGGGAAAACCCATCGTCATGTTGAGTTGTTCGATACCATTTTAGGCTGCCTGGGTTACAGTTCGCCGGATGGCGGGATTAAAGCGGCGAATAACTGGTGTCAGGCACCCGCAGCGACGCCGGCTAAAGCGTTGTAAGGGTTTTCTGGAAGGTGTTGAGCGGCAGGGCTTTTTGCGGTGCTGCTTGCTTTCCAGGCGATCGGGCGGATTTTACGGAAAAGGGATTGACGCTCTCCGGGGGGAGCAGTAATATTCGCCCCCATCGGCGAGTAGCGCAGCTTGGTAGCGCAACTGGTTTGGGACCAGTGGGTCGGAGGTTCGAATCCTCTCTCGCCGACCATATTTGAAGAAACCTGCTTGAAAAAGCAGGTTTTTTTTCGTCTGTCGATCGTGGAATCGGTGCTATCAGGATGGAATATGCTCTTGTGCGGGGTTTCAGAAGCGGAACCGGTGCCGTCAGGAGTGAATACGGGGCCGCTGCGTAAAGTCGCTGTCTCGTCCCTGATCGCTCGACACACGCCATCCCTGGCGTGTAACGCTTTACTCCGTGGCCCCGCATTCCCTCCTTCGTTGGATTCTGTGTGTATTTTGGGACGCTGACATTCGGTTTTGTGTTTATTTCTCGTGGCGAAGTTGTTGATTCGGCGCGGGGGTTTAAACGCGGAACCGGTGCCGTCAGGAGTGAATACGGGGCCGCTGCGTAAAGTCGCTGTCTCGTCCCTGATCGCTCGACACACGCCATCCCTGGCGTGTAACGCTTTACTCCGCGGCCCCGTATTCCCTCCTTCATCTGATTCTGTGCGGGCTTTTGGAAGAGAACATTCGGTTCAGTGCGTGCTTTTGAAAGCTAGCATGTGGTTCTGTGCGTGCTGCTAAATGAAAACATGCTGCTGCTTATGAATGTGCTGCTTTTCAAAACAGCGGCACCCTTGCTGATGTGCGATGGGAAGGCGGTTCGGGGAGCAAAGCGTCCGCCGCAGGGACGCGGCGGCCGAGGCTACAGGGATGTATTTACGCCGTCTTTGCGATCGAACCGCCTTCCCTGAGCAACGCACCGTTTAAAAGCGATGATGTTTATACCTAACCTTCTAATTCACCCATCCCATCCAACAAATCATATTTACCCGCCATTATTCCAACTTTACCGACTCGACCCCTCGCGCAATCAACCCTGCACGCTTAATTCGCGACACATTCTTCTTATGACCGATTAATGCTTTTTGCTGATTTCTTATGCCATTACACCAGCATATTTCGCTGCCTGAACGTCATAACGCACGACGAATCGTTCAGTTATTCGACGTTTACCAATAACTTTTGTGTGTTTTTTAGCGGTGATAATCACTGTCATTTGGCTGCATAGCCAGACAATCACGCGGCATTGCGCGCTTTATCACCTTTTTAAATTTTGGCTCAGCGCAATAACCCTGTTTTTTATCGTTGCTTGCACTTACTCACACTCTGTGTAAATAACCCCACCTTGTATTGACGTTCTTTGCAACTGTTGACAAATTGATGCGTCAATAACATGCAGAGTAGGGCGATTCTGAGGAGCCATTGGCTATCGGATGACAAAATAAACCACTCGCATGCTGCCCGAACCGCATAAAAAAATTCAGAGGTCGGGCGACGCACACAACATCACATCACAATGGAGCAAAACATGATCAACTCCCTGGCTAAATCCAGGATGCTGAAGGTCGGTCTTAGCCTGATTGCTATGACTGTTGCCGCGGGTGTCCAGGCGAAAACCCTCGTATATTGTTCAGAAGGTTCGCCGGAGGGCTTCAACCCACAGCTCTTCACATCGGGTACCACTTACGATGCCAGCTCCGTGCCGATCTACAACCGCTTGGTTGAGTTCAAAACCGGTACTACCGAGCTGCAGCCGGGTCTGGCAGAAAAATGGGACGTTAGCGAAGATGGTAAAACCTATACCTTCCATCTGCGTAAAGGCGTGAAATGGCAAACCACCAAAGACTTTAAGCCAACTCGTACCTTCAACGCTGACGACGTCGTGTTCTCCTTCGAGCGCCAGCTCGACAAAAACAACAAGTACCACGGTGTTTCGGGCGGCAGCTACGAATACTTCGAAGGCATGGACATGCCTAAGCTGATCGAGAAAATCGAGAAAGTTGACGACTACACCGTACGCTTCACCCTGAGCCGTCCTGAAGCGCCGTTCATTGCCGACCTCGGCATGGACTTCGCCTCAATCCTGTCAAAAGAGTACGCTGACAACATGCTGAAAGCCGGCACGCCAGAGAAGCTGGATCTGAATCCAGTGGGCACCGGTCCATTCGTGCTGCAGCAATACCAGAAAGACTCGCGCATTCTGTATAAAGCGAACCCAGACTTCTGGGGCACCAAGCCGAAGATTGATCGTCTGGTGTTCTCTATCACCCCTGATGCTTCTGTGCGTTACGCCAAATTGCAGAAAGGTGAGTGCCAGGTGATGCCGTATCCAAACCCGGCTGACATCGCGAGCATGAAAAAAGATGACAAAATCAACCTGATGGAACAGCCTGGTCTGAACGTCGGTTACCTGTCATTCAACACCGAGAAAAAGCCGCTGGATAACGTGAAAGTGCGTCAGGCACTGACCATGGCGGTGAACAAACAAGCCATCATCGACGCTGTGTATCAGGGCGCTGGCCAGGCCGCGAAAAACCTGATCCCACCAACCATGTGGGGCTACAACGATGCGGTGAAAGACTATGCTTACGACCCTGCCAAGGCGAAAGAACTGCTGAAAGAAGCCGGCATGCCGGATGGTTTCTCCATCGACCTGTGGGCGATGCCGGTACAGCGTCCTTACAACCCGAACGCCCGTCGCATGGCGGAAATGGTTCAGGCTGACTGGGCGAAAATTGGCGTGAAAGCCAAGATCGTCACCTTCGAGTGGGGCGAGTACCTGAAACGCGCCAAAGCCGGTGAACACCAGACAGTCATGATGGGCTGGACCGGTGACAATGGGGATCCAGACAACTTCTTCGCCACCCTGTTTAGCTGTGCCGCCGCAAAAGACGGTTCTAACTACTCACGCTGGTGCTACAAGCCGTTTGAAGATCTGATTCAGCCTGCACGTGCTGAAGCCGATCACAACAAACGTATTGAGCTCTACAAACAGGCTCAGGTCGTGATGCATGACCAGGCTCCGGCGCTGATTATTGCTCACTCTACCGTGTATGAGCCGGTGAGCAAGAAAGTGACTGGCTATGTGGTTGATCCATTAGGTAAACATCACTTCGAAAACGTCGATATCCAGGAATAACCTTTCGGATTATCGCGGTCTGGGCCAGCGCTGCTGGCCCTCAGGCGGCACCTTTGCCGCCCGGTCTCCGCACTTTTTTTCCGGTTAATTTCTTATATACCCTCAATAATTCACGCTGGAGCAAGGCGGCAAGTTTGTGAGTCACCTGGAGCTTACTCAAGTAAGTGACTGGGGCGAGCAAATGAAGCCAACGCCGATGCAGCATGAAGTATGACGGGGATTTTGAAGCGCTTCTTGCGTCGCGATCGACTTTGTCGGCTGCGTGCTGTGAGCAATGTAGTCCCTGGCGGCAACGTCACGGGAAAATGACTGAGAATCCGGCTTATGCTGCAATTCATACTCCGACGTCTGGGCCTTGTCATCCCAACGTTTATCGGTATTACCTTACTGACCTTTGCGTTTGTCCATCTGATCCCCGGTGACCCGGTGCTGATCATGGCGGGCGAACGCGGTATCTCTCCTGAACGTCATGCCCAGCTGATGGCCCAATTTGGCCTCGACCAGCCAATGTGGAAACAGTACATCACCTACATCAATGGTGTGCTGCACGGCGATCTCGGCATCTCACTGAAAAGCCGCATTCCAGTCTGGGATGAATTCGTTCCTCGTTTTAAAGCCACGCTGGAACTCGGTATCTGCGCGATGATCTTCGCCATCGCCGTGGGCATTCCGGTGGGCGTGCTGGCGGCAGTTAAACGCGGTTCGGTGTTTGACCACACCGCAGTCGGTATTTCACTGACTGGCTACTCAATGCCGATTTTCTGGTGGGGCATCATGCTGATCATGCTGGTATCGGTGCAGCTCAATCTGACGCCGGTTTCGGGGCGTGTCAGTGACACCATCTTCCTCGACGACAGCCATCCACTCACCGGTTTTATGCTGATTGATACGCTGTTGTGGGGTGAAGAGGGCGATTTCAAAGATGCGGTGATGCACATGATTTTGCCGGCCATCGTGCTGGGGACTATCCCGCTGGCGGTGATCGTGCGTATGACACGCTCTTCAATGCTGGAAGTACTGGGTGAGGATTATATCCGTACCGCGCGCGCTAAAGGCCTGACGCGTATGCGCGTCATCGTGGTGCATGCGCTGCGTAACGCCATGCTGCCAGTGGTTACCGTGATCGGTCTGCAAGTCGGCACTTTGCTGGCGGGCGCGATTCTGACGGAAACCATCTTCTCGTGGCCGGGGCTCGGTCGCTGGCTGATCGAAGCATTGCAGCGTCGTGACTATCCGGTGGTGCAGGGCGGCGTGCTGCTGGTGGCGATTCTGATCATCGTGGTCAACCTGCTGGTTGATCTGTTGTACGGCGTGGTCAATCCGCGCATTCGACATAAGAAATAAGGGGGGCATCATGACAACTGTTGATCCCGCAAGCGTAAGCGCTGCACCTAAGCCGATGACCCCGATTCAGGAATTCTGGCACTACTTCAAACGTAATAAAGGCGCAGTGATTGGCCTGGTTTACATCATTCTGATGCTGCTGATCGCCATCTTCGCCGATGTGCTGGCGCCGCACGCGCCGTCAGAGCAGTTCCGTGATGCGCTGCTGCATCCGCCGGTGTGGCAGGATGGCGGCAGCTGGAAATTTATCTTTGGCACCGATGACGTAGGCCGTGATGTGCTGTCACGCCTGATGTTCGGTGCACGTTTATCGCTGCTGGTCGGCTGTCTGGTGGTGGTGCTGTCGTTGATCCTTGGCGTGGTGTTTGGCCTGATGGCGGGTTACCTCGGCGGCGTCGTCGATGCGGTAATCATGCGTCTGGTCGACATCATGTTGGCGCTGCCGAGTCTGCTGCTGGCATTGGTGCTGGTGGCGATCTTTGGTCCGTCGATTGTCAACGCCTCGCTGGCGATTACTTTCGTCGCGCTGCCGCACTATATCCGTCTGACGCGTGCAGCGGTGCTGGTGGAAGTGAACCGCGACTACGTCACCGCATCAAGCGTGGCGGGTGCCGGCACGCTGCGCCAGATGTTCGTCAATATTCTGCCTAACTGCCTGGCACCGCTGATCGTGCAGGCGTCATTAGGCTTCTCCAATGCCATCCTCGATATGGCGGCGTTGGGCTTTCTCGGAATGGGGGCGCAACCGCCAACGCCGGAGTGGGGCACCATGCTCTCCGACGTGTTGCAGTATGCGCAAAGTGCCTGGTGGGTAGTGACGTTCCCTGGTCTCGTCATCCTGCTCACCGTGCTGGCATTCAACCTCATGGGCGATGGTTTGCGTGATGCACTCGACCCGAAACTCAAGCAGTAAAGAGGCACCGAGATGGCACTATTAAATGTAGAAAAACTGTCGGTGCACTTCGGCGACGAAAAGACACCGTTCCGTGCAGTAGACCGTATCAGCTACCAGGTTGAACAAGGCCAGGTGGTGGGGATTGTGGGTGAATCCGGCTCTGGTAAGTCGGTCAGCTCGCTGGCGATCATGGGACTGATTGATTATCCCGGCCGCGTAATGGCGGAAAAGCTGGAGTTCAACCAGCGCGATTTGCAGAAGATCTCTGAGAAAGAGCGCCGCCAGTTGGTGGGCGCGGAAGTGGCGATGATCTTCCAGGACCCGATGACCAGCCTCAACCCGTGCTACACCGTGGGCTTCCAGATCATGGAAGCGCTGAAGGTGCATCAGGGCGGTAGCAAAAGCACGCGCCGTCAGCGTGCTATCGACTTGCTGGATCAGGTCGGTATTCCCGATCCGGCCTCTCGTCTGGATGTTTATCCGCATCAGCTGTCAGGCGGCATGAGCCAGCGCGTGATGATCGCCATGGCGATTGCCTGCAAACCCAAACTGCTGATTGCCGATGAACCGACGACGGCGCTGGATGTGACCATTCAGGCGCAAATCATCGAACTGCTGCTGGAGTTGCAGAAGCAGGAGAACATGGCGCTGATCCTGATTACCCACGATTTGGCGCTGGTGGCAGAAGCCGCGCAGCACATCATCGTGATGTACGCCGGCCAGGTCGTGGAGAGCGGTAAAGCGGTAGACATCTTTAAAGCGCCGCGTCATCCGTACACTCAGGCGTTGCTGCGTGCGCTGCCGGAGTTTGCCGCAGATAAAGCGCGTCTCGCTTCGCTGCCGGGTGTGGTGCCGGGCAAATATGACCGTCCAACCGGCTGTCTGCTCAATCCGCGCTGTCCGTATGTGACCGAACGCTGCCGTCGTGAAGAACCTGAACTGCGTGACATTCCGGGTCGCCAGTCTAAATGCCATTTCCCACTGGATGATGCCGGGAGACCGACTTATGAGTCTTAATAATACTCAGCAGGATTACCTGCTGCAGGCGATCGACCTGAAAAAACATTACCCGGTGAAGAAAGGGCTGTTTGGTCAGGAACGTCTGGTGAAAGCGCTGGATGGCGTGTCGTTCAACCTCGAACGCGGTAAAACGCTGGCGGTGGTGGGTGAATCGGGCTGTGGGAAATCCACGCTTGGCCGTTTGCTGACCATGATTGAGACGCCAACCGAAGGCCAGCTTTACTGGCACGGTCAGGATTTGCTGAAACACGATCCACAGGCGCAAAAACTGCGTCGTCAGAAAATCCAGATCGTGTTCCAGAACCCGTATGGCTCGCTTAACCCGCGCAAAAAAATCAGCCAGATTCTCGAAGAACCGCTGGTGATTAATACCTCACTGACTAAAGCGGAACGTCGCGAGAAAACACTGGAGATGATGGCGAAGGTGGGCCTGAAAACCGAGCATTACGATCGCTATCCACATATGTTTTCTGGTGGTCAGCGCCAACGTATCGCCATCGCGCGCGGTTTGATGCTCGATCCGGACGTGCTGATCGCCGATGAACCGGTTTCTGCGCTCGACGTTTCCGTGCGTGCGCAGGTGCTCAACCTGATGATGGATTTGCAGCAGGATTTGGGTTTGTCCTATGTGTTCATTTCTCATGATTTGTCGGTGGTGGAGCATATCGCTGACGAAGTGATGGTGATGTATTTAGGTCGCTGCGTTGAACGAGGCAGCAAAGAGGCCATTTTCAGTAATCCGCGTCATCCTTATACGCAGGCATTGCTGTCAGCCACGCCACGTTTGAATCCAGATGAGCGTCGTGAAAGGATTAAATTGACCGGTGAACTGCCCAGTCCACTTAATCCGCCGCCGGGCTGTGCGTTTAACGCGCGCTGCCGCCGCCGTTTTGGTACCTGCGTCCAGTTGCAGCCCAAACTGAAGCAATATGGCGAACAGCAAATTGCCTGTTTCGCGGTGGATCAGGACGAGAATCAGCCAGTGGGCGTGTAATTAACAACGCCAAAAATGAATAAAGGCTCCTGCGGGAGCCTTTATTTTTTCCTGCGTTATACTTCAGGGATGCTAACGCGAAAAATGTTTCTGCCGGAAGCGCCTGAAAATGTATTACTCCAGTGCATCAGTAATCGATTGGTCCTGATTAGGGGTTAAATCGTTAAGGCAAATTCTGAATAGCGTCAGGATTATGTGAGCATAATCACGCACCTGTTAAATCCGCAACTTGAACCACTTCTGCTTCATATCAGTAGCTTAGGTGAATGTTTTTGTCGTTATTATTTCAGTTAATCGATATTAATAAATCTCCGGCCTTAAATATCTGCACGCTTTTTGCATTGCCAGATTTTCAATCATATTGATAAAAGTCTTTTGTTGAATACGCCGTTTTTGTAATCAGAATTCCCTCACTCTCTTTTAATGTGTGTGATATATTCGCGGAAAATTCCCTCCCGCTTTTACAGGCTCTGATCATGAAGAATTACGACGATCTGCAGCGTTTTAAAGAAAAGACCAAAACGCTTGATATCGCTTTTAAGGATATGTCTGGGCAATCGCAGGAAGCGGATCACAGCCAGTGGGCGATCATCCGCCAATTAGCGACCGATAATGAGCCTGAGTTAGGCAGCGGCCAGCGTATTGACCTGCCACAGCCGCAGCCGATTCGCGGTGATGAGTTCAGCGCACCCGCTGCTGCACCGGCGGCAATTTCACCTGCGGCCAGCACTTCACGCGGTTCGATTCTCGACAGCCTGGCGGCCACTGCGCCTGCAGAACCTGCGCCAGCCACGCCGCCTGCGGGAGTCTCGTCTCTCTTCCCGCCTGCACCAGCGGCTAAACCGGCGCCCTCTGTGATCTCACAGGCACCGAAAGCGACCCACGTTGAGCGTCAGGCCACGACGTCGCTGTTTCCACCGCCGCCAGCGAAACCGGCTGCTGCACCTTTATCTGCATCCGCACCTATCGCTGCGGTACCTGCAGCGACGCCGGTTCCCGCACCTGTAGCAAACCCTGCTCCAGCGCCTTTAGCCGCACCGATTGCCGCGACATCGGCTGAAGCGCCGCAGGCTGCAACAACGTTCAGTGCACCCGCGTCTACCTTTGCCGCTCCGGTTGAACCGGCGCGTCCGGCAGCTTCTGCACCCTCTCGTTTTGGTGCCCTGTTCCGCTCGCGTGCGACGGAACCTGCTAATCTATCGAAAGAAACACCCTTAAAACCGCTATTGGAGAAGATTGCGCTATGCCGTTAGTTTGTGTGTGCTCGCCAAAAGGGGGAGTAGGGAAAACCACCATGGCGGCCAACCTTGCATGGAGCCTGGCTCGCGCTGGCAGCAAGGTGTTGGCAATCGATTTCGATGTCCAGAACGCATTGCGCCTGCATTTTGGTGTGCCGCTGCACGATGGTCGCGGCTTTGTTGCGCGCTCTGAAGAGCAGGCCGACTGGAGCCAATCCATCCTCACCACCGGCGGTAATATTTTCGTCATGCCTTATGGCGATGTGACCGAAGATCAGCGTGAGCGTTTTGAAGAGAACCTGATTAAAGATCCGCATTTCCTGCGTCGCGGTTTGGACACGGTTTTAAATTATCCGGGACTGGTCATTATTGCCGATTTCCCGCCAGGCCCAGGTCCGGCACTTAAAGCCATGGCCGCTTTGGCCGATATGCATTTAGTGGTGATGCTGGCAGATACCGCCTCGGTCTCTTTACTACCGCAAATTGAAAATGACCGCATGATAGGTCAGCCACTCAATAATAAGCGTGGTCATTATTTCGTACTTAACCAAAGTGACAATCGCCGCAATATTAGCCGTGAAGTCACAGGATTTATGCAGCAGCGTTTGGGCGAGAATTTATTAGGCGTGGTGCATCGTGATGAAAGCGTCGCGGAAGCCAATGCTTCACAACAATCAGTTTATGATTTCAGCCCGGCATCAGCCGCAGCCTTTGATATCGAACTGGTGGCGAAGCGCGTAGCCAATATCCTGAATATTACCGTGGGTAACGGTGAAGTTCAGGCACCTATCCGCAGCCATTATTAATCGCCAGGCATTTGCCTGGCGGTATTAGCAATAATAACAACACAGCTTCTTTAGGGTGAATCATGAGTAAACTCGGGTTTTACCTGCTGCTGCTGGTGCTTGCACCTGTGGCTGCGGTAATCGTCATCACGCCTATGGACAGCCAAAAACAATATATTTTTGGCTTAATCAGCATCGGGATGATGTTTTTACTGGGCTTCAGCAAAAGCCGCAAAATAACCGTCATCATGGTTATCCTTTCTGCGCTGATGTCGACCCGATATATCTGGTGGCGCACCACGGAGACGCTACAGTTTAATTCCGAGATTGAAGCGATTCTCGGTATCGGCTTATATCTGGCCGAACTGTATGTCTGGCTGATTCTGATTCTCGGCTTCCTGCAGACTACCTGGCCATTAAAACGCACCATTGAACCGTTGCCGGACGATACCAGCCTGTGGCCCACTGTCGACGTCTATGTCCCGACTTATAACGAAAGCCTCGACGTTGTCCGTGATACCGTTTTGGCGGCCCAGTGTATTGATTATCCGCGTGACAAACTCAAGGTCTATTTGCTGGATGATGGCAAGCGCAGTGAGTTTGCGGTTTTTGCCGCCGATGTGGGCGTGGGCTATATCACCCGTGACGACAACAGCCATGCGAAAGCCGGTAACCTCAACCATGCGATGAAAATCACCAAGGGTGAGCTGATCTGCATCTTTGACTGTGACCACGTGGCCACGCGTACTTTCCTGCAGGCGACCGTCGGTCCGTTCCTGAACGATCCCAAGCTGGCGCTGTTGCAGACGCCACACTATTTCTATTCACCGGACCCGTTTGAACGTAACTTGCGTGCGGCGCGGACGATCCCGAACGAAGGGGCTTTGTTCTACGGCCCGGTTCAGCAGGGTAACGACAACTGGAACGCGACCTTCTTCTGCGGTTCCTGTGCGGTGATTCGTCGCAGCGCGCTGGAAGAGATTGGTGGATTTGCGGTGGAAACCGTGACCGAAGATGCGCACACCGCATTGAAAATGCAGCGTCTGGGCTGGGGGTCTGCCTTCCTGGCGATTCCGCTGGCTGCGGGTCTGGCAACTGAGCGTCTCGGTCTGCACGTGGTTCAGCGTAACCGCTGGGCACGTGGCATGACGCAGATCTTCCGAGTGGATAATCCGCTGTTTGGCCGTGGTCTGAAATGGCAGCAGCGCCTCTGCTACCTCAACGCCATGCTGCACTTCCAGTTCGGTCTGCCGCGCGTAGCATTCCTGACCGCGCCGCTGGCCTACCTGCTGTTCAACCTGAACATCATTCACTCGTCGGCGTCGCTGATCTTCGCCTACGTATTGCCGCATTTGGTGATGTCGCTGTACGTCAACTCCCGCATGAACGGCAAGTTCCGTTACACCTTCTGGGGTGAAATCTACGAAACCGTAATGTGCTTCCACCTCGTGATCCCGACGTTGCTGACCATGCTGGCACCTAAGCGCGGTAAATTTAACGTAACGGATAAAGGGGGCTTGCTGGATCAGGGCTTCTTCGATTTCCATATCGTCCGCCCCCATGTGATTGTCGCGGTACTGCTGACCATTGGTATCGTCGCGGGTGTGGTACGTGCAACGGCACATGATTACTTCGGTGTTGACCCTTATGTTATCGCCCTCAACGTCGGCTGGGCGGTGTTCAGCCTGATCATCCTGATGGCGGCGATTGCCGTGGCGCGCGAAACCAAGCAGGTACGTAAAACCATTCGTATCGAAGTGCAGATTCCGGCGGTGATTCACTACGCCAGCGGTATCTCATCACGCACCCAAACCAGCGACCTGTCGATGGGCGGCGCGCAACTGGATGCGCCGGACAATCGTCATGAGCATGATGAAATTGAAGAGATTGACCTGCTGCTGAAATCCGGTGCCATCACTATTCCGGTGAGCAAAATCTCCGGCGATGAAGAGACCATTCGTCTGCGCTTTGGGGATATGCCGCTATCGCGTCGTCGTGAGCTGGTGCGTGTGGTACTGGCGCGCGCCGATGCGTGGATCCAGCCCGAGTATAAGCAGGACAACCCGCTGGTATCGCTGGGCACCATTATTCGTACCGTATTTGAGCTGTTCTGGCTGACCTGGAAAGATCGCCGTGAGAAGCGTAAGCGTGACAACCAGTCGGCAGTGAAAGAGGACAGCGCAGTATGAAGAATTTGACGCAAACGTTGCTGGCAAGCTCGCTGGCGACGGCGCTGATGCTCGCCCCGGCCTGGGCAGAAACCCCTTCGGTAACGCAGGATAGTTCGGCCTTGTCCAATGTGCCGCCACCGCAAGGCATCCAGAGTGAAGCGGATGCCCAGTTGCAGCAGGCGGCGGGTGCGACACCGTATGTGCCCACTGAAAATGCACCAGCGACTGAAAATAGTGCCCCGGCTGCGACGGATATGCCAGCAGCCAACGCCACAAACCCGGCTGCACCAGAGGCGGAGCTGCCTGCTACCACGCCAGCGCCAGAGATGGTGCTGCCTGAGGTGGCACCTGCGGCATCAGTCGCCGCACCCGTGGTTTCCGCTTCTGCGATGCTCAATCAACCTATCAGCAGCACCATTTCCGTGGCGCAGATGGGCCAGCCGCAGGGCATCACCTTAACGGGCGGTCAGCTGCAATCGGGTATCTTGTTTACTCTGCCGAGCGATGAAGTGATCACCAACGCGCGCCTGAATTTGTCACTGCGCGTTTCAGCAGCACTGGCAGCGCGTAATACCTCGTTGCAGCTGATGCTGAACGGTCAGCCGCTGGGCACCTTGCCACTGGGATCGAGCGACAGTGATGTCAGCGACTATCAGCTGGATATTCCGGCGGCGATGGTGGTTTCAAGCAACAACCTCAGCTTCAAAATTAACGATGCCGACAAGCTGCTGTGCGAAAAAGAGAGTGCGCAGCAGTATCAGGTCTCCATCCTGCCGAAAACCACGCTGAGCCTCGAAGGCCAGCAGTTGAATATCGGCACCAGCCTGCGCAACTTCCCGCGTCCGTTTATGGATGCGCAGCGTATGACGCCAGCCAGCGTGACCTTTGGCTTTGCCGCCAATGCCACGCCGGACAGCATCAGCGCGGCGGCGTTAGTGGCATCATGGATGGGTATTCAATCGGACTATCGCGGCATTCGTTTCCCGGTGGTGCGTGGCGATCTGCCTGAGCACAACGGCATTTTGATTGGCCATCCCGGTGAGAAGATCGGTTCTGTGACTTTGCCTGCCGCCAACGGGCCGCTGTTGCAGGTGATTGATAACCCGAACAACCCGGTTTACAAACTGCTGTTAGTGGTCGGCGCGGATGATGCTCAGCTGCGTCAGGCGGCCAACCGTTTGACCACGCAACCGCTGGCGACCGATGCCAGCAGTCTGAATGTGCAGCCGCAGCCGATTGGCCTGCGTAAGCCGTATGACGCGCCGCGCTGGATCAACACCAGCCGCCCGGTGCGCTTGAGCGAGCTGCTGCGTAAAGATCAGAGTCTGACCACCACCGGCATCTGGCACGATGCGCTGAGCGTGAACTTCCGCGCGGCACCCGATTTGTTCATGTGGGATGGCGACACCATTCCGGTCGAGCTGCACTACCGCTTCCCGTCGGAAAGCTGGATTGATGAGAACAAATCGTTCCTCAACGTGATGCTTAACGGCACCTTCCTGCGCAACCTGACCGTAAACAAAGTCGGCTTGCTGGAGAGCGCCTGGCATCGTCTGGGCGGCGACGCCCGTCAGGAGCACTACACCCTGAAGCTGGAGCCGTATCTGATTTACGGTGATAACCAGCTGGCGCTGTACTTCAACATCAAACCGAAAGCGGACGCGCCCTGTGGTGTGTTGCTCAATAACAACATCAAGAGCCGCATCGAAGATGATTCGTGGATCGATCTGAGCCACACGCGTCACTTCACCATGCTGCCGAACCTGTCGTACTTCGTTGGCGCATCGTTCCCGTTCTCGCGTCTGGCGGACTTCTCGCAGACCACCTTGCTGCTGCCAGAAAAACCGACCGATGCGGAGATCTCCACGCTGCTGGATATGTCTTCACGTGCGGGTAACGCGACCGGTGTACCGCTGGTGCAGAACCAGGTGCTGTTTGGCTTGCCAAATGGTGGCACTAACCTGACACGCCTGCAGGACAGCGATCTGCTGGCGGTGAGCACCACACAGAACAGTGAATTCAATCAGCAGATGCTGGCTAACACGCCTTATCAGACCAGCGGTAATACGTTGGGCGTGAAAGATCCGACGACCTGGGACAAGCTGCGTGGCTGGCTGACCGGCGACTGGAATCTTCAGCAGTTGGATGCCGATCGTTACTTCTCCTCCAACGAAGCGTGGCGTGGCTTTGTCAGCTACCGCTCGCCGTGGAATGCCGATCGTCTGGTGGTGATGACGGTGGCAACCAGCGATCAACAGCTGCTGCGTTTGCATGAAGATCTCAACTCGGCGCGCATTAACGCGGGCATTCGTGGCGATACCGCCATCATCACCGATGAAAACGGTATCCGCAGTTTCCGCGTCGGCCCACAGTTCCCGAGTGGCGAAATGCCGTGGTACATGATGGTGGTGTGGTATGCCAACCAGCACTCGGTGCTGATGGCGCTGGCGGCTCTGTTGCTGGCAACGCTGGTCGGCGGTAGCGCATGGGCGATGCTGAAGCGTCATGCATGGCGACGCCTCAACCCGAAAGCTGATAGCAAGTCCGGCAAGAAGTAAGGATAAAAACAATGAAAAAAAATCTGTTGAGTGCCGGTATTCGTCATGCCCTGATTCTGGGTGGGGCACTGGCGTTCTCTCAGCCGCTGCTGGCGGTGGAGAGCACCAATCCTGCGTTACAAGCGTTGTTTGATCAGGCGGCTTACTGGCATCAGAAAGCGCATGACGATTTGGCCAAATCTTCGCTGCAAAAAGTGTTGATGGTGGAACCCAATAACACTCAGGCGCTTTATTTGCTGGCGCTCTATTCCCAGCAAAGCGGCAGCAGCGCGGAAGCGGCGCAGTGGCGCGCGCGCCTGAGTGCCGCATCGCCGAACGATCCGCACCTCACCGAACTGGATAATGCGCGTCAGCTGCAAACTATTCCTCAGGCGCAGCTGTCGTTAGCGCGCCAGCAGGCTCGCAGCGGCAATATTGCGGCTTCGCTGCAGACCTGGCGCAATACCTTTAATGGTAATGAGCCACCACCGAGCGTGGCGGCGGAATATTACCTGACCATGGCCGGAGACCGCTCGCTGCTGCCGCAGGCGGTCGAAGCGCTGCGCCAATTCGCGGCCGATCATCCACAAGATACCGGCGCGAAGCTGGCACTCGGCAAAGCACTGACCTATCAGGAATCAACCCGTCGTCAGGGTATTGATCTGCTGGGCACGCTGGCGGATGGCAATAAAGACGCTGACCGTTCACTGCGCCAGGCGCTGCTGTGGCTCGGGCCGCAGGCGTCCGATGCTTCCCTGTACCAGACCTGGCAGCAGCGTCATCCGCAGGACAATGCGGTGATGGATTACTACCGTAAAAATGTCGGTGGTGCTGAGAAAGGGGCGGGCTTTACCGCACTGAACAGCGGTGACGTCAGCAACGCACAGAACAACTTTGAGAAAGTGCTGCAGGCAAACCCTCAGGATGCCGATGCACTGGCAGGGATGGGCTATGTGGCCCAGCGTGCCGGACGCTATGCAGAAGCGGCGGATTATCTGACGCGCGCCGCGCAGATGGGCGGCGATCAAAGCGAGACGCGCCAGAAGCAGGCAGCCGATGCGCGCTTCTATGCCCAGTTGGCCACCGCGCAGCAGGCGCTGAAAAACGGTGACAGCGCGCAGGCATTAGCCTTGAGTGAACCCCTGGCGCAGGCCGATGGCGAGAAAGGCGTTTCAGCTAAGCTGTTCCGCGCGGACGTGCAGCGTCGCAGCAATCAACTCGACCAGGCGGAACAAACCTATCGTTCTATCCTGCAAGGCGACCCGAATAACCGTAACGCCAAAGAAGGCCTGTTCTACGTGCTGCGTCAGCAGAACCGCAGCGCCGAAGCGAACACGCTGCTGGCATCACTGCCGGACAGCGTACGCCAGAGCGTGGCACCGCGCGGCAGCAGCACCGATCCAATCCGTGCACAGGCCAAGCGTGAGCTGGCGGCAGGCAACAACAGCGCGGCGATTGCCACGTTGAACAGCGGGATTCAGCGTTATCCCAACGATGGCTGGCTGCGACTCGACCTGGCGCGTATTTATCGTGCTCAGGGCGATAGCATGATGGCCGCCAATATCATGCAGCCGTCAATGCGCAGCGGCGCCAGCACGGCAGAGCTGTATGCCGGCGCATTAAACGCCAGCGAAAGCGGCGCCTGGCAGCAGGCGAGTTTGCTGTTGTCACGCATACCGAACGGCAGCAAGAGCAGCGATATGCGCGAACTGGCGCAGCGTGTGAACTTCAACCTGCAGATGACCACCGCCGATCAGTATCTGGCGCAGGGTTCCAATGCTGCAGCGGCGAATACCCTGCGTGCGCTGGCCTCGTCACCTCCGTCCAACCCGGTGGATGCCGGTAATCTGGCACAGAAGCTGGCGAAAGCGGGCGATCTCACCACCGCTGTCTCTGTGGTACGCAGCAATATGCAGCGCGGTATTCAGGGGAACGCCGGTGATTACGCTGCACAGGTCGCGGTGCTCAACCAGGCGGGTCTGAATACCGAAGCGCAGAGCTTCCTCAGCAGCCCGGAGTTGCAGGCGCGCAGTACGCCCACGCAGCTGGCGGGTATTCGCAACGGTTACGTGATCAACGAAGTGGATCGTCTGCGTGAGCAGAAGCAGTACGCCGCGGCTTACGACAAGCTGGTGGGTGCACTGCAGCACGATCCACAGAACCGCGATCTGATGTTCGCCATGGCGCGACTGTATCAGTCCGGCAAGATGAACAAAGAAGCGGGTGTGGTGTATGACTACCTGATGACCCAGGATACGCCAACGCAAGATGCGCGTACCGGTGCCATCAACGTGGCACTGGCCAACAATGACGTCAATAAAGCCAATACCCTGACACGCGGCCTGAACAATGAGCAGTCACCGGATCGCCAGCTGTTACTGGCGCGCGTGGCTGAAGCCAACGGCAATCACAGCCAGGCCATGAGCTATCTGCGCAGCGCACGCGGCCAGTTGATTGGTCTGCAGGGCGCCACCAATGGTGATACGCCAAGCGTGGGTGGACTGGCATTGGCGGATAACCCGTTCATCAACCGTGGTACTTCGCCGGTGGGACGTTCTCCGTCTGCCTATGGCGCGGTGATGCCATGGCAATCGTCACCGGATGTCACCAGCAGCGCAACGGGGACCACGCTGGCCAGCAACACGCCAGCAATCCAGCAGAGCCAGACGCTGCGCCAGATCGACAGTATGATGGACGATCTTCAAGAGAAAACCGGCACCTGGATTCAGGGCGGCATGCAGGTACGTGGTCGTGACGGCGAATCGGGTCTGAGCAAACTGACCGAAGCTAAAGCGCCACTGACGTTCTCCACCGTCCCGTTTGGCGAATCGCGTTTTGACTTTACTATGACACCTGTCTCGCTCACGGCGGGCAGTGCGGCGGGCGATGCGTGGCGTCGCTTCGGCACCAATGCCCTGGTGCAGGGTAATGTGGTGGCGTCAGGCGATGCCAAAATTGACGATGTCCCGTCTTCATCCACTGATTCGCAGAAAGCCACGGGTGTTGAGCTGAACCTGGCATTGAAAGGCGACAGCTACAAGATTGACCTCGGCAGTACGCCACTGGGGCAGGATTTGAGTACCCTGGTGGGAGGCGTGCAGTGGTCACCGAAACTCACTGACTTCCTGACGCTGATCCTCACCGGTGAACGTCGCGCGATGACCGACAGCCTGCTCTCCTATGTGGGCGTGGAAGATAAAACCAGCGGTAAGCGCTGGGGTCGCGTGACCAAAAACGGCGGTAATGCCTTGCTGAGCTACGATAACGGCGATGCTGGTTTCTATGTCGGCGGCGGCGCGTACAGCTACATCGGCGAAAACGTGGCGAGTAACAACAGCGTGCAGGCGACTGCCGGTGCGTATGTGCGTCCGTTCCACTACGACGACCGCGAGCTGAAAGTGGGCATGAGCCTGTCGTGGATGGATTACTCGAAAAACCTGAGTTACTTCAGCTACGGTCAGGGCGGTTACTTCAGCCCGCAGAACTATGCATCGGTCTCGTTCCCGATCGAGTTCTCCCGCAAGTTCGACGATCTGAAAGTGAACGTGGGTGGTTCGGTGGGTTATCAATCCTACAGCCAGGATAAGAGCGCTTACTTCCCGAACGATCCGACTTACCAGGCACAAATGCAGAGCCTGGCCAATCAGGGTTACGTGAAGAGCGCGTTTTACAGCGGCGAGAGCAAGAATGGCATTGGCTATAACTTGCACGCCGGTGCGGATTATAAGATCAACAAAGATGTCACTGTGGGTGGGCAATTAGGCTACGACACCTTTGGCGATTACAACGAAAGCACAGCGAATCTGTACTTCCGTTATCTGTTCGGAGACAACTAAATGAGTGAGCAGGCAACCGCGCGCGTCAGCCATCCGCATCAGCCGGGTTGGTTTGATCTGGTCAGCGTGATGATTGAAGGGATGCTGGACAACGCGGGCGAGGAAGCCGAAGGCTTTCTCAACAATGTGGGCGCATCGCTGGCAGCGCGCTATCCTTTAGCGGAAGCGCGCACCGTGCAGGATCTGGAACGCGAGATGAATCTGCAACTGGCGCGCTTTAGCTGGGGTTTCACCCAGCTTCAGCCGCTGGAAAATGCCATTCTGATTCAGCATCATGCGCTGCCGCAGGGCGACAGCAAGGTGGGGGCAGAGCGCTGGCAGCTGGCGATGAGCGCCGTGCTGGCCGGTGTTTATTCACAGTGGCTGCAGGCACAGGGCGGCAGCGCTGCGGTGCCGGTCACCTTCGAGAAGAATGACGGCAACACGCTGCATTACCGATATCAATAGGATTGTTTGATGAGAGTCATGCGCTTCTGGCGTCAATGGATGCTGTGTTTCATGGTGATGTTTTTCAGCGCCCAGGCTGCTGCAGATGGCTGGAGCACCTTCAAAGGCCGCTTTATGAGCGGCGATGGACGTATCAGTGATACGGCCAACAACAATGTCAGTCATACCGAAGGTCAGGGTTATGGCATGCTGTTGGCGGTCGCGAACGACGACCGCACCACGTTTGATCTGCTGTGGAAGTGGACGCGCACCCATCTTCGTAATCCGCAAAACGATCTGTTCTACTGGCGTTACACGCCGGGTGCTTCAGACCCGATTGCCGACAAGAACAATGCCTCTGATGGCGATGTGCTGATTGCGTGGGCACTGCAGCGCGCAGGCCAAAAGTGGGGCGGTGATTATCAGTCAACTTCTGACCGTATTCAGCGCGCCATCGTCAAACAAAACGTCATCACGTTTGGCGGCCACACGGTGATGCTGCCTGGGGCACAGGGCTTCAATAAAAACAGCTATGTGGTGCTGAATCCCTCTTATTTCCTGTTTGCCGCCTGGCAGGAGTTTGCCGAGCGTAGCCATCTGCGCGTATGGAATAACCTGATCGATGACGGCATGGAACTGCTCGGTGATATGCACTTCGGCAAAACCGGCCTGCCGCTCGATTGGGTGGCGTTGAATGCCGATGGTTCGGTGGCACCGGCGGTGGGTTATTCCAATCGCTTTAGCTACGATGCGATTCGTATTCCGCTTAATATCTGGTGGTATGACCCGCAAAGCCTGCGTCTGGTGCCATTCCAGCGCGTCTGGCAGGGCTATGGTCGCCAGACGACACCGGCCTGGTTTGATGTACTCGCTAACACCCCTGCGCCATACAATATGGATGGCGGCTTGCTGGCGATTCGCGATCTGACCCTGAATCAAACCGGTTATCTCAGCGATCGACTAGCGCCGGATCAGAACTACTTCTCCGCCAGCTTGCAGTTACTGACCTGGCTGGCGTATCAGGAAAAGCGTTAGTCAATTTCGGGTTGCGTCGCGACGACGCACATTTTAAAAGCTGTACTTCATCGATGGAGTGCGGCTTTTTTTATGTCTAAATTTCACGTAGCAGCTCACATTGTTTATCTTTTTCACGACAATAACCTGAAGCGCGTTGATCTTGATCAATGCTGAGCCATAAACAAACATGTGAATTTGTCATGCTAAAATGTATAGACAAAAGTGTATGCTAAAATGCAAACGGAATTGGAGTTTGAATGGGATACCATCAAAGCGGAAACCAACATCCGCAAGCATGGCATCAGCTTTGAAATTGCAGCCAGAGTCTTTGATGACCCGTATCACATCGCTAGTCAGGATCGCGTTGAAAACGGCGAATATCGCTGGCAGACGTTGGGTAGTGTGTCGGGTTACCTCATCGTATTGGTTGCCCATACGGTCAGATTTGAACAGGGTACCGAGATTGTCAGGATCATCAGTGCTCGTTCTGCAACGCGAAATGAGAGGAGGCGATATGAGCAAAATCAGAGTTAAACGCAGTGAACTGCCGCCGCTTACAGATAAACAGCAGTTGGAACTGGAAGCGTTGAGTCAAAAAGCGGATGGAGACATTGATTTTGAGGACATTGCGCCGTTAGACGACGCCTTCTGGAGCACAGCTACGCGCGGCCGCTTCTATCGTCCGGTAAAAACGCAAGCCTCGGTGAGGATTGATGCCGATGTTCTGGAATGGCTGAAAGCGCCAGGGAAAGGTTACCAGACGCGCTTGAATGCGATTTTGCGCGCCGCCATGATGCGAGAGCTTCAAAGCAAATAGCCACGCGATGGATTCGGCACATCATGGTGGTGAACTTTAGTCACCCCCATGATGGCTACCGAACCGGGTGCATCATTCAGTCAACATTGAGTCGGGTCAACTATTTAAAATCCGCATACGGCTCAAGCGGTTGTGGTGGCATATCCATATCGCCATTCCAGCCTCCCATTGAATAACGCATATAGATCAAGCCGTGGCTTGGGGTGTAATCCTTGGCTTGCTGAATATCCATGGCGAGACCGACTGACCAGTGCGGCGTGATGCGGCGTTCTACCACGGCTTGCAGGGTGTAACCGAAACCGTTGCCGGAGCTGCTGTCGGAGGTCGGGTTGGAAGCCGGCGTAAAGCCAGGATTGGCCGGATAACGCTGTTGCCCGTCGGTTTGCGATTGTGACCAGGAGACCGAGCCGCCCAGATCAAACGACCAGTTCTCGGTGCGCTGGCGATAAGTGACCGGCACCGCCAGCGAGAAATACTGCTGCGGACTGTAATAGCCACCCTGGCCGAAGGTGTAGTCGCTAAGATCTTTTTGGTAATGCCACAGCATGCTGTTCAGGCCGACGGTAGCGCGGCGATTATCTTCGTTGATCAGTTTGTAGTAATAGCCGGCCATCAGGCGTTCACGGCTGTTGTCTGCGACATTTTCCCCGGTAATTTGGTGGGCGCTGATATCGGCCCATACGCCATTCGCGCCGCCCTGATCGTAACTCAGCCCCACCGAACCACCGGTTGCCACTACGCCGCCCCAGGTTTTGCCGCCTCCTGCAGAAGGGTCGCGAGCGCCAGCGTAGGCCAGTAACGAACTGGAAATTGGTCGGCGGGAAGCGGTAAATGTTACGCCAAGATCTTTGACATCGGTATTCCAGCTAATGCCTCCCACCCAGTTGGTGACTTCAAAGCCCAGTGGTGTGGTGCCAATATCACCTGACCAACGTTCATTGTGCCAGCCCACCCCAATGGCAGTGCCTTCGTCTCGTTGTTTAAGATCCTGGCTACAGCCATTGGTGAGGTTATCAGCACAGCTACCAAATAATTCTTTATGAACGTTATTACTGGTGGAGAAGGTGCCCGCTGATACCAGCACATGATCGACGCGCACAAAGCTGCGCCCGTCGGCCAGCGGTGTCTCCGCCTGCATCATGGTGGTATGCGCGGTGAAATCGGAGATACCTCCGGTGCCTTTATCGCGCGAATAATCCTGTTCGAGCGTGAAGGTGGTGTCCTGCTGGCGATAGAGATCGGCGGCATCGCTGCGAATACCGCGCTTCAGCCAGTCATCGCTGGCGTCGTTACGCGTCAAACGGGTGTAGCTGTCATTATCCTGCGGCGCGTCGGCGCTGATACCGCTGGCCGTCATTGCCAGACGATAGTCCTGCTGCGCCGCATCAGGCTGTTGCTGCTGAGTTTCCAGACGTGCCGCATCGCGATAGACCAACGCTTTGCTTTGCGAGGGGGCTTCTTTGGCGGCGCGCGTTTTTAAATCATTGAAAAGCTGCTGCGCATGCGCCGTGTCGCCGCTGTTTTGCCATGCCAGCGCCACGCGGCGTCCGCTGTTGATATTTTGCTGCGCCACACTGGAGGGTAAAGCCTGCAGCGCCTGACGAGCTTCGTCTGGGCGTTTCAGGGCGATCAGTGCTTCGATACGGCCCAGTGCTGCATCATTGTTGGTCGCATCCTGCTGCAGTACACGTTGGTAACTCGCCAGCGCCGCTTTCGCGTCGCCGCGTTCCAGTGCCCAATCCGCCAGGGTGATATCACGTCGCGTCGAGGCCGGTTGCTGTTGCAACAGTACCAGCGCGGCAGATTCATTGCCGTTGGCGCGCAGCTCGCTGGCACGGGCGTACACTTTGTCCTGCGTTAAGCGGTCCGCCAGCTCATGCATATTGCTGTCCCAACGCGTTTCCGGCAGGCGATGCAGTGCCGCCAGCGCAGCATCATCCTGATCGCCGGACGAGAGCCACAGCGCCCAGGCATAGAGCGCGGCGGGTTCCTGCGCGTGCTGACGCACCATAGCATCCATCACCTGAGCGCCTTGTGCTTCTTCGCCGCTGCTGCGTAGCGCGCCGGCTAAACGGTAAGAGAGCCAGATATCGTTGGGGTTGTCCTGAGTGGCCTGGCGGTATTTCACCACCGCCTGATGCCATTGACCTTGCTGCGCCAGCGCATCTGCTTCAGCACGCAGGCTGTCGCTGCGCAGCGATCGCAACGTCTCGGCCAGTGACCGCTGTTGCGCGGCGGGCAGGGCATTGATAAACGCCATGGCGCGGGCAGGGGACTGCTGCTGATACAGCGCAGCCAGTCGGCGCACGGCGGTGGTATTGCTGCGATCAAGGCGCAGTGCCTGTTGCCAGTACTGTTCTGCCTGCGCATCATTTTTTCGCGCCTGAGCGACGTCACCGAGGCCAATCAACGCCCAACTGTCCCGATTATCAATGGCCTGCGCGCTACGATACTGGCGTTCCGCGCTCGCCAAATCGCCCTTTTTCAGCGCATCGTCGCCGTTATTGATCGCCAGCCAGTAACGATTGGTTTGCAACAGCGACTGCCATTTACCCACTTGTGTACTGGCCTGCCCGGCCTGAATCGCTTTCTGCAGCCAGCTGATCGCCGCTGCGCGGTTATTCGCTCGCGCCTGCGCCTGACCCATCGCGCCCATCAGCTCGGCATCATTCGGGTTGGCTTTTAGCGCGGCGTTGAGTGACGCAATGGCACCCGCGCCACCGCCGGCATCCACCAGCGCTAGCCCGCGCATGCGCTGACGATAGGCGGGATCGGCCAGCAGCTTCTGCTGTCTTGCCAGCTCTTCCTCGCCGCGCTGTTGCGCATCACCGGAAGTAAACACCTGCAAATACTGCTTCAGACTGGCCACCGTGCCCTCTGACACCGGCTGATTTTGAATCTGCTGCAGCCAGAGTTCGGAGGCGGCATCACGTCCGCCGTCACGATTGGCCAGACGGCGCAGCTGCACCAGCGCCTCGCCGGGCTGATTGTTATCAAACGCCATGCGCGCCAGCTGCAGTTCTACACCGATGTTGCCGGGATAACGTGCTTCCAGCGCCTGCAGCTGGCGATAAGCGGTGGGCTGCTGACCGGGTAAACGCGCCACCAGCCGCCAGTATTCCAGTTCGGTATTCACGTCCGGGAACACGCCGTGGAAGAGGTCATCCCAGGCCGTTTTGGCTTCTTCTACGCGGCCTGCCGTGGCCAGTAAACGCGCCTGCTGCAGCTGCTGGCGCCCTTCAGCGCTCATCAGCCGCAGGCCGGTTTCCGATTCACGCGTCGCCACGTCATTGGGCGCCACTTTCTTCAGTTCATCGAGCAGCGTCTGCGCTTTAGCCTGATCGCCCTGACGCAGCGCCATGCGGATTTGCGCGGCCAGCACCTGCGGGTTATCAGGGTCGATTTTTTCCAGACGATAAAGCGACTGCTGCACCAAATCATACTTGTTGGTGGATTCACCGGTGCGAATCTGCATCAGCAGCCATGCCACCGGTGACACCTGCGGACCCTCGGCAGCCATGCCGGAGCCCGCCAGGATACTGGCAATCAGCAGCCCGAGTGGCAGTTTATTCATCGTCTTCCAGCTCGGCCAGGCGGCGACGGCTCACCATGCGCATCAGGCGCCATGCCATCAGAGCAAACAGAATCACCACCACGACGGCACAAATCGCCAGCCATACCGGGTGGGTCGCCAGCAGGTTCCACAAACGTTCCCACCATGGCAGATGGCCGACGAAGTAGGTATCGCCGACGCGCACGCTGGTGACGCCCGATTCACGCACGATGGTGGCAGACCCGAACACAGCGGCGCGCTTGCCACTGTCGAGCAGGGCATTGTTCAGCAAATCCCAGCCGCGCGGGCTGTCGGCTAACAGTGCGACCACGCTGCGCTGATCGTTAAACGGCGACTGGAAGCCAACTATCGCCCCCATCGGCCCGCGTGAGCTGATGCCGGTCTGGCTTTCAACTGCGCGATCGCTGGCGGACACCGGCACGTTCTGCGCGGTAATCGGGCGCGATGGCATGTTGATCCAACTGCGCGCCGCATTCACCAGCAGATTGATCTTCTTATCGTCCTGCAGATCCTGCGGAATGCTGCCGATCATCAGCAGGTCAGCGTCTTTGTCTTTTGCCTGTTTCCAGTCATCGCTCATCTGCACGCGCAGCGCCGGATAGCCGGTCTGGGCACCGATGGCGCCCAGCGCATTCAGCATGGTGCTGACTTCACCGTTCGCAGGTTTCGGCTGCACTAACACCAGCGTCTGCGCCAGATCGGCGTAGCGGCTGTAAGGGAAACCGGCGTTGGCGTAAGCACCCAGCGAAGGCATTTCGATGTAGTGGCGATAGCCGGAGAAGTCGATGCTGGAGTGGTCATCGATCACCACATGATGGCCTACGGCGGTGACGGTTTCGCAGCGGCCGTCGGAGGTGCCACCGATAAAGGTGTTAGCGTAATCAAAGCTGAAGCGCAGTTGGTTGACCACGCCGAGACGCAGCGCCGGGATGGTCAGCTGGCGGTTGCTGTCCTGCAGACCTTGCATCAGGGGAATGCGCATGATCTGCTGACCTGCCGTGTCTTTCGGCGTCAGCGGGTAATCCTGCATGAACTGATTGTTCAGATGCACCGCCAGGCGCGATCCATCTTGCTGGATCGGTGAGGTGTAGCGGTAAATCAGATCCATGTCGATGCCGCGCGCGCGCACCAGGAACAGGTCGGGCGGCAGGTTCAGCGTCAGGCTGATGGGATTCGGTTGTAAACCATCGGCCTGCAGCTGGTTCTGATACTGCGTCAGCTCGGCAAATGTGGTGCGGCGATCGGTGCGCACCCAGTTAGGCGCATCATAGGCCTGACGCGGTGCCAGCATTTTCACGCTGTCGATGGTCGAGGTATCACCACGCAGCAGCAGTTCGCCCTGGGCAATGCCTTCGACGGCGGTCAGCAGATCGTTGTCATCCCGGCCGAGGATCAGCAGCATTTTTTCGTAGGGATTGTCCGGCTGGCTCACCATTTCCACCGTGGGTTTCTCCACCGGTGGCAGATCTTTCAGGAAGTCAGGGCGATGATCGTTGGTGGCAAACACCACCGCATGTTGCTCTTTCGGCAGCTGGTTATACAGTACCGGGAAGGATTGACCACGCCACTGCGCTTTGCTGCCGAACCACGAAGCCAAAATCCCTGCGGCACGCTGCTGCACCAGGTCAGGCTGATTGCTGAACACCATCGGTAACTGCAACGGGCGGCTGTCACGCGCATCAAAGAACGGTTCCGGGAAGTGCGACAGGTCGTTCTTCAGCGGCAGTTTTTGCAGCGTCAGATCGAGCTTGCTCTCTTTACCGATATCCATCCAGATGGTGCTGTTGGCCGGGTTCTCACACACGTTGGCGTAGTGGCCCACCAGTTCGAGGCGCACGCGGTTAAAATCGCCAATAAAACGCGGATCGATCGGCAACTGGGTTTGATTCTCTTTGCCCAGCTGATCGGCGGTGACGGTGACCAGTCCCACCAGTTCATCGTTGAGATAGACCTTGAGCTGCGACAGCATCGGGATCAGCGCGGGTGAAGGGCGATAGCTGAGCGTCAGCAAGGCGCGAGTCACCACTTCATCACTGCGCACGCCGAACTCAATCTGGCTGGTGGGCTCCGTGCCGCGCAGTGTCATGCTGCCTGGCGGAGGCGCGACCTGATTAAACAGCAGTTGGCTGTCGCGCAGCGGGGCGTTGGCATCCAGCGGCTGGCTGACTTTTGGCAGCGGTATCTGTGCACTGGTGCGCGGCGCTTCAGGAGCGGAAGGCTGCAGCGCGGCCTGCGCCAGCGTTGCGGTGCCCAGCAGCAGGGCAGTAAACCAGCTCAGTTTTCTCGTCATGGTCATATCATCAACTTATGAAAAATCGGTTTTGATTGCCGCAGGTGCGCGGCTAATGCCCTGTGGCAGCAGTGTCGCCAGCCAGCTCACCAGGGAAGTCAGTGCCCGGAAAAGACGGCGCAATGGAACAGGGCCATACTCCGCCAGACGCAGGTAACCTTTGAAACCCAGCACCATAATATCGGCCAGGCTTTGCACCGGTTTATCTTCCGGGAAGCCGTCCTGCCACAGCGCCCAGGTATCGGCGCGGGCGAAGGTACACTGGATAAATTCAATATGCTGGCGAGTGGAGAGCTGATGCAGGCGAATACCGGCGCGACGGCCAAATACACGCTGTACCTGGCACGGGAAGCTGAATTCCTGCTGGCCACGGCGCAGCAGCAGCCACACGGGCTCATCCTCTTTCAGCGCATCCGCTTCACGCAGTTCGACACCCACACCGCCATCTGAATAGTCGCGCAGGGTGCACGGCACCATGTGGCCATCTTCACGTGCAATGGCGGCGGGCATGGCGATCTCGACGCGATGGGCTTCGCGAATCTGGCGCGCTTCCACTGAAACCGCCACGGCGCCGCCGAGAATAATCATGTTGTACACCACCCACACCAGGCTCACCCAGATGGTGAGCATCTCGTTGGCCGGGCCATACGCCATGCGCCAGAACGCCATGCCGATACCCGCAATATTCAACAGCACCAGCATCATGTAAGGCTTGGTGATCACCCAATCGAGATGACGCTCTTCGACCAGGCCGCCTTTCGCCGTGACGTTGAACTTGCCTTTGTGCGGGTTAAACAGCGCGACGGTGGTGGGACGCGCGATATACCACGCCAGCACCGTTTCATACACTTCACTCCAGAATGAGTGACGCCAGCGTCCCTGAATGCGTGAGTTAGTCAGGCTGGTGTGCACCATGTGCGGCAGCACATAGATCGCAATCGCCAGCGCGGGCGCGTAGATGATGTAGGCGTGGCACAGCAGAAACGCCAGCGGCGCCAGCAGAAAGATCAGGCGCGGAATCCCGGCAAGGAAGTGCAGCATGGCGTTGGCGTAGCACAGGCGCTGCACCAGCTTTAAGCCTTTGCCCATCAACGGGTTATCGAGGCGGAAAATCTGCACCATGCCGCGTGCCCAGCGAATACGCTGGCCGATGTGCGCGGACAAACTCTCGGTGGCAAGGCCCGCCGCCTGTGGAATACGGATATAGGCGGAGGTGTAACCCTGACGATGCAGACGCAGCGAGGTGTGCGCATCTTCGGTCACGGTTTCAACCGCAATGCCGCCAATCTCATCCAGCGCGGTGCGGCGCAATACGGCACAGGAACCACAGAAGAACGCCGCATCCCAGGTGTCATTACCGTCCTGCACCAGGCCGTAGAACAGCGAGCCTTCATTCGGCGTCTGGCGGAAGCGACCGAGGTTACGCTCAAACGGATCGGGCGAGAAGAAGTGGTGCGGCGTTTGCAGCATCGCCAGGCGGTGGTCTTTCAGGAACCAGCCCATGGTCATCTGCAGGAATGAGCGTGTCGGTACGTGGTCACAGTCAAAAATCGCCACGTAATCGCTGCGGCAGGCCACTTTCAATGCGTGATTGATGTTGCCCGCTTTGGCATGCTCATGGGTAGGGCGCACCACATAATTGATGCCCACGCTGGCGGCAAATTCGCGAAACTCCTCGCGGCTGCCGTCATCCAGAAGGTAGATGTTGAGCTTGTCCTGCGGCCAGTCGATGCCCATCGCGGCATAAATGGTCGGTTTCACCACGCTCAGCGGTTCGTTGTAGGTGGGCACCAGGATATCGACGCTGGGCCAGGAAGTGATCTCGGGTGGCATGGAGACTGGCTGGCGATTGAGTGGCCACAGCGTCTGGAAATAGCCCAGCACCAGCACCGTCCACGAATAGGTTTCAGCGCCAATCAGCAGCAGACCGAATGTCAGACTCAGCGGATCGTCCCAGTTCAGGGTCTCAGTGTAGCGCCACCACAAATAGCGGCAGGATATGGTGAGTGACAGCACAATCAGCATGATGGTGGAGAGGCGGCCCGGCACGCGGCGCACCATCATCGCCAGGCCCCACAGCAGCAGCACGAAGACAAATTGCGTGGTGATGCCAAACGGCTGTGAAATACACAACAGCGCCAGCAGGCTGGCGACAATCGCCGCGACAATAAACAGCAGCTGGCGTACACGCGGTGGCAGTTTCTGCAACTGCTGTTCGGTTCGCAGATGAATGCCCGTTTTCGCCATGCGCGCGGGAAGCGCTCCCAGCCATTGATAACACTGCTGACGCCAGCGGAACAGTGGGCCAAACGCGTTAAACCGTTTGCGCTCGCTGCGTGCGCTATTGTCGAGCGGTAACACCAGCATCAGCCACAGGCTCTGCATGGCGTAACGCAGAACGTCTAACGGGCGAGGACGCAGCGGTGAGATTTGTGGATAGTATCGCTGACGCTGTTGCAGCAAGCGCTGCCAGCCGGGCGTTTCCAGCCTCAGCAGCGACCAGGCGAGCACGCACCAGAGCAGATGCAACATCACGGTTAAGCGGCCCGCGCCGTGCTGGCGAGCCACGCGGGCACGGCTTTGCAGCGCCTGCCAGGCCTGAGGAACCAGCAGCCAGCGCAACGGATTCACGCCGCACCGCCCGCAACGTTCAGTATTAGCCAGTTCGCCAGCGTATTGATTTCTTCGCTCGCCAGCGCATGAGGACGATATTCGCCCACCGGTTGTTTCATCATCAGGGCTTCTGCCAGTGCTTCATCGCGGTGAATCACCTGCGGAATCAGATTCTTCAGCGTGCGCAGCCACAGTTGATGCAGATCCTGTTGCAGCTGACTGTTGGCGTTGAATTGATTAATCAAAAACAGCGTATGCGGCAAAAAACGCGGATGGTGCAATCGCAACTGGCAGTTGGCATCCAGCGATAGTACTTGCAACAGACGATCGGCGTGAATGGCGAAGGATCGTTGCCACGGCAGCAGATCCGCTGGAAGGTCGAAGATCACCCAGCGATAGTGTGATTTCAGGGCCGGCAGTGCCTTCAGCAACGGCGCAGCAAGCTGTTCGTCGGCGTTTTGCAGATTTAAGTACTGCTGAGGGGTTAGCGCGCCGAACGGCAGGAAATCGAGACCGGTTTGATAGCGCTGCGCGCACTGCTGCCACGGCTGCTGTTCCAGCAGTGCGGGAACCCAGCCCTGGGTGTGATTGAGCGCTAGATTAAAATGGGCGGCCAGTTGATTCGAGGCGGAAAAATCAATGACCAGCACCGACTCCTGTAAGGCATTGAGCGCCCAGCCAAGCGCCGCACTGAGTGATGTTGCGCCGCAACCGCCGCGCAAACCTTGTAAGGCAATAACCGGCATTAGCGTTCCGGCTCCTGATCGGCAGATAATTCACGCAGCAGCGGCCAGCGTGTCAGCAGACTATTCAGTCGCTCTTCGCGGGCAATATCAATGTAACGAAATGCCTTAAGGGAAAAGGCTTCGCTCAGGGTATTAATGTCATCCTGATCTTCAGTAGTTGACGCGATCAGCGAAAAGGCATTCTCTGTTTTCATTACTTTTTGCCACCAAAAAACAGCAATGGATGAATTGTGGTTCTATTTTTTGTAAAGTTTAAACCCGGAAAAATGCGCAGACTATGCAAAAATCGATATCATTTGAGATAGCGCAGGTTTTAATTATTTCAGCAGTTCCAATCGTTGCCGTCTATATTAAACTAGCCTGGATTGTTCTGATCGCGAAACAAATATGAAAAATCGCTATGCGCTTGGCCTACAACAGGTTCAGCAGGAATTAGTTACCCTGCAAAATCCGGGGTTTTATTGGATTACCAGTCAGCGTCAGGAAGACGCGCGGGTACTGCTGCGTCAGGTGGTGAGCCATCAACAGGCGGCAACCCTGGTCAGTTCAGATGAGAAGCCTCAGTCACTACTTACGCCGGACCCACTGACAGGCCCGGCGCGCATTCCCTTATTTTCGCTGCCGGCCAATAAAGCCAGCTTGCAGCATCTGGAGAATGATTTCGCGCGTGTACTGAATGGCCGCAGTGGTTTAGTGCTGTTTTACAGCAACGCTGCGCAGTGGAGTAAATTATCCGAGGATGAGCTGACGCTCTGGGTGAAACGCATGCGGCGGTTGTTGATCAAAAAACAAATCACGCTGTTACTGATCACCTCGGGGGCGTCAATTATTCATCTGCGTAACCATCTACAGCGTTATTTTCGCCAACTTGATGGTGTCGCACATTTAGAATTTCAACAGGATAGTTGGCAATATCGAATTAACTGGTGGTACTCCGCAGACAAATTACTGGCTGACCGTGCGATTCGCTTGAGTTGTAATGAGAATCAATTCATTGCCATTAATGACGTTGAACAAACCACTCCGCTTAGCCTTAATGATGAAAATCAGTTTCTGGCACAAGAAGGGGTGCTGGAAGGCGCACCGCCGCTCTCCAGCCAGTGGCAACTGTTTAGCGATAATGAAAGCGTATTCTCGCGTGCACAACAGGCCAACGCCGCCACGGTCATTTTTAGTCTGGCCCATAACCAGGACATTAATGCCCTGGCAAAAATGGTCCACAGTTTGCGCCGTTCGCGCGGCAACGCATTAAAGATCGTGGTGCGCGAAATCAGTACCAGTCTTAGGTATAGCGATGAGCGATTGTTGCTGGCGTGTGGCGTGAATGCCATCGTGCCCGGCGCTCAAACGCTGTCACGCTTTCTCACCACGCTGGAAGGGATTCAGGGCCAGCAGTTTACGCGTCATGTTCCGGCCAACTTGCCCGCGCTGATGCAGGCACTCCAGCCGCTGCAGCAAAAAGGGTATCTGCAGTTGGAGTCTTTCTGCGCGGCGGTGCAGCAGCTGATGAGCAATACGCTGTTGCCGGAAAACGACAAAGGGCTGATGGTGGCATTGCGTCCGGTGCCACAGCTGAAACCCGAGCAAATTTTGACGCTGTGCAAACCGCGTCGTTTCGGTGATTTGGTGACGCTGATTAACGATCGCATCTATCTGTTCCTGTCATCTTGTCGCTTCAACGATTTGGATATTGCGCTGAAATCGATTTTCTCGCTGCCGCACGATGAGCTGTTCAGTAATCGCGTGGTGTGGTTTGAGGACAACCAGATTTTGTCGGAAGTGCACAAGATTCGTCAGCTGACGCCCGTGGCGCAGCGTGAAGTGCCGATGGCGCCCATTGAAACCCCTCAGGCGAATAAGGTGTCCGCTGCTGACCTGCGTGGGGCGCAAACCCCGCAGCCCATTATTCTCAACCTCGATGGAGATCGCCGCTAATGACACTGATGGATTGGGTGCAGGTGGCGATCCTGCTGTTATTAATTTTACTGTTCCTGAAATCGTTGTTCGTGCGCTGGTTACCGCGCAGTAGCACCAGCCTGCTGATGCGTCTGCTGCCACCGCGTGCGCTGAAGTCGGAAGGGCAGTGGCAACGCAAATCTGCGAAAACGGATATCAAACCGTAATGAGTGATAACAAACCTTCGACGCTGCACGCTTCGTGGTGGCGCGGTCTCGGCGGCTGGAATTTCTACTTCCTGATCAAATTTGGTCTGTTGTGGTACGGCTACCTGAATTTTCATGCGCTGAGCAATCTGGTGTTCCTGGCCTGGCTGCTGTTCCCGCTGCCGTCACGTCGTTTGCACCGTGTGCGCCATTGGATTTCGCTGCCGATTGGCTTCGCGCTGTTCTGGCATGACACCTGGCTGCCGGGGCTGGAATCGATCATGAGCCAGGGCAGCCAGGTTGCGGGCTTCTCCTCTGCTTATCTGCTCGATCTACTGGAGCGCTTTATCAACTGGCAGATGATCGGTGCAGGCTTTGTCTTGCTGGTGCTGTACCTGTTTGTCGCCCAGTGGATTCGCATCACAGTGCTGGTGTCACTGATGTTGATCTGGCTTAACGTGCTGACCATTGCCGGACCGGCGATGAATCTGCTGCCAACCAAAGCGGCGACACCGGAAGTGGCACTGAGCAACCCACCTGCGGCAACCAAAGCACCGGATGGCCTGGACCAGTCAGCACCGCCGACCAGCGCCAATCTGACGTCCTGGCTCAATCGCTTCTACGACAGTGAGCGCCAGCGCGCGACCCATTTCCCGGATGCGCTGCCCGCGGACTCTCAGCCGTTTGATATTTTAGTGATCAACATCTGTTCGCTGTCCTGGTCGGATATGGATGTGGCCCAGCTGCGTGATCATCCCTTGTGGAAACACTTCGATATTCTGCTGAACAACTACAACTCTGCCACCGGCTACAGCGGTCCGGCGGGGATCCGTTTATTGCGTGCCAGCTGTGGCCAGACTTCACACTCCAATCTGTATAAGGCCACCGACCAGCGCTGCTATCTGTTTGATAATCTGGCGAAGCTGGGCTTTAAGCAGGAACTGATGATGGATCATACCGGCGTGTTTGGTAACTATCTCAAAGAGTTACGTGAAGAGGGCAATTTGCAGGCACCGCTGATGTCACAAGCGGGAATAGCACCAGAATTGACTTCGTTTGATGGTTCGCCGGTGTTTAATGACGGTCAATTGATGCAGCGCTGGCTCGACGATCGCACCAAAAGCAGCGATGCGCGCAGTGCCACCTTCTACAACCTGATTCCGTTGCATGACGGCACGCGCGAGCTCGGCAGCACGCGTACCGCTGACTGGCAGCCGCGCGCTAAAGTACTGTTTGATCAGCTGGATACGTTCCTGACCAATCTGGAGAAATCGGGTCGCCGCGTGATGGTGTTGGTGGTACCGGAACACGGTGCTGCACTGCAGGGCGATAAAATGCAGATGTCCGGTCTGCGTGATATTCCCAGCCCAAGTATTACGCATGTACCGGTGGGCATTAAATTTGTCGGGATGAAAGCGCCGCATCAGGGGCAGCCGTTGAGCATTGATACGCCAACCAGCCTGCTGGCGATTTCCGAAATCATTTCCCGTGTGGTGGATGGTCAGGTGTTTAACGCCCCGAACGTCAATATGTCGGTGTTAGCGGATAATTTGCCGCAATCACCGGTGGTGTCCGAGAATGATAATGCGGTGGTGATGATGTATCAGGGTAGACCCTGGATTCGTCTGAACGGCGGCGATTGGGTGCCTTATCCGCAATAGCTGGGGTCGCGGCGCAAACTTTGCGCCGCGACTTTAACGTGCACAATTCCTAATCACCACTTTATCTCGCCCTTACTGCCTTTTTTCGACTTTATCCCGGCGCATAAAAATGCTCACCTGCGATATACTCGCTGCGCATTTCATCTAAATACACGGCTTTAGCCGCCGGGAGAGGGTTTTGTTGCGCGTTAGTCGCTCGTTAACGATAAAACAGATGGCAACGGTGTCCGCCGTGGCAATGGTGACCATCAGCATTTTTATCGTCATCCAGTTATTCCACTTTGTGCAGCAGCGCAGGATTGACTACGCCCAGCAGATGGAAAATATCGCGCACACGGTGCGCCAACCGCTGTCAGAAGCCGTTCTGAAAGGCGATATTCCGCAAGCCGAACGTATCCTTAATACCCTGAAACCGGCGGGCATTCTGTCTCGTGCCGATGTGGTATTGCCGAATGCGTTTCAGGCGCTGCACGCCGATTTTGTGCCGGAAAAACCGGTGCCGCGTTTTGTGGCGCGTCTGTTTGAGCTGCCGGTGCAAATTACCCTACCGCTCTATTCAGTTGAACGCACCGGGCTGCCCAAACCGATTGCCTATCTGGTGCTGCAGGCTGACTCGTCGCGCGTTTATCAGTTTCTGCTGAGCACGTTATCGACGATGATCACCACCTATTTGCTGCTGGCGCTGATCCTCTCGGTGTCGATTAGCTGGTGTATCAATCGCTTGATTGTTCATCCGTTACGTAATCTGTCGCGTGATTTGCAGGAGTTGCCGCCGCAGGCCATCCTCACGCACAAGCTCGATTTGCCGAATAATCATCGCGACGATGAAATCGGTATGCTGATTCGCAGTTACAATCGCAATCAGCAGGTGCTGGAGTCGATTCATGATGAAATGAGTCGCATGACCACCCATTTTGCTGTGACCGACCTGCCCAACCGTGCCCTGTTCCTGGCGTTACTGGATCAGCACGCCAGCCATCGCCATAGTCGTCAGCCGTGGGGATTGATGGTGATTCGTATCGAAACGCTGCAGGAAGCCAACGGTGTACTGAGTGATGAACAGCGCGATACCCTGATGCTGACGCTGGTGGAGAAGATTCGCAGCACCGTTGACGATCACACTCTGCTGGCGCAAACCGGACCCAGTGATTTCGCGCTGCTGATGAAGCGTGCGCACAACCCGTTCCGCGCCATGCGCCTGGCGCGTAACCTGATGATTCGAATCAACCAGCCGGTGAATTTACATCAGTTACAACTGCGCCCAAACGCCAGTATTGGTCTGGCGCTGCATGATGACAGTGTTGTCAGCGCCAGCGAGCAACTCGACCGCGCGACCTCGGCAATGATGTCGGCGCGTCATCAGGGCAAAAACCAGATTCTGTTCTTTGATCCGGCGCTGACTGAGCGGGCGCAAAAACGCCTGACGCAGGAGCACGATATCCTGCAGGGGTTGCAGGATGGTCAATTTGCACTTTACCTGCAACCGCAAATCAATATGCAAACCGGTGAGCTGGCGGGTGCGGAAGCGCTATTGCGTATGCGTATGCCGGATGGCAGCTATGGTTTGTCAGAAGAGTTTATCGCCAGCGCGGAAGAGATTGGGGTGATTTCCGCGATTGGGCGCTGGGTGTTTGAAGAAGCCTGCCGCATCCTTGCCGCGTGGCAGAAGCTGGGTATCAATATTCCGCTGAGCGTCAATATATCGGCAGTGCAGTTGCGTGACCCCAGCATGGTGAGCCATTTGCAGGGCTTGCTGGAGCGCCATCGTATTGCACCCGGCAATTTCGTGCTGGAAATTACCGAAACCGCGCAGATTGGCGATGCCGAGCAAGCGATTTCGCTGCTGCGTTCACTGCAGCAAACCGGCGTGGCCGTGGCGCTGGATGATTTTGGCATGGGTTACTCCAATCTCAATTACCTGCATCAGTTTAAAGCGCTGCCGGTGAACAAGCTGAAGATGGACCGCAGTTTTGTTGCGGCGCTACCGGATGATGACACCATGGTGCGTATTGTCGCGGCGATTGCGGACATCATTCATCTTGATGTTATTGCTGAAGGCGTGGAAACCGATGAGCAGCGAGACTGGCTGCTGGCACGCGGAATTACGATAGGGCAAGGCTACTTATACGCTGAAGCGCTCCCTCTCAACGTCTTCAACCAACGCTGGCTTGACAGCTCGTCACATCCTGAATAATCACATTGTTTATTGATTTTACTCACGAAATTGCAATGAAGCGGTTTGCTGAAGCGTTTCAGTTCATAGTTAGAGTTTTGTAACTTTTGTAAGGAATGTAAGGGTATATTAATCCTGTTAATGGAGTGTTATTTTCCCGCAATCGGTAAGGTTTTTCGCTTCCAGGCGGCTTGCCGCATGCGTTCTCCATAATAACGGCGGTGAATTCCGTCTATACCTGGACACCTGTTATGAAACTGTTCAAAAGCCTCTACTTTCAGGTGCTGGTTGCCATCGGCATCGGCGTTCTGTTGGGCCATTACTATCCTGAGTTAGGCGCGCAAATGAAGCCGCTTGGCGATGGTTTCGTTAAGCTGATCAAGATGATCATCGCCCCCGTGATTTTCTGTACGGTGGTGACCGGTATTGCCGGCATGGAGAGCATGAAAGCAGTTGGACGGACTGGCGCAGTCGCGCTGCTCTACTTTGAAATTGTCAGCACCATCGCGCTGATTATTGGCCTGGTCGTGGTTAATGTGGTGCAGCCGGGCGCGGGGATGAACGTTGATCCCGCGACGTTGGATGCCAAAGCCGTGGCGGTTTACGCCCAACAGGCGCAAGAACAGGGTGTTGTTGCCTTCCTGCTTGATATTATCCCGGGTAGCGTGATTGGCGCCTTTGCCAGCGGCAATATCCTGCAAGTGCTGCTGTTCGCGATTCTGTTTGGTTTTGCTCTGCATCGCTTGGGTAACGCCGGTACCGTGATGTTCAACGTCATTGAGAGCTTCTCGAAAGTGATCTTCGGCGTTATCAATATGATTATGCGCCTTGCGCCCATCGGTGCTTTCGGTGCCATGGCGTTTACCATCGGTAAATACGGCGTGGGCTCACTGGTGCAGCTCGGTCAGCTGATCATCTGCTTCTACATCACCTGCGTGCTGTTTGTGGTGGTGGTGTTAGGTTTGATTGCACGCTGGGCCGGCTTCAACATCTTCAAATTTGTTGCCTACATCAAAGAAGAGCTGCTGATCGTGCTGGGTACCTCTTCATCTGAATCTGCGCTGCCGCGTATGCTCGACAAGATGGAGAAGCTGGGTTGTAAGAAGTCGGTGGTGGGTCTCGTTATACCAACGGGATATTCATTTAACCTTGATGGCACCTCGATTTACCTGACCATGGCGGCGGTATTTATTGCCCAGGCCACCAATGCGCACATGGATATCTTCCACCAGATCACGTTGTTAGTGGTGCTGCTGCTCTCCTCAAAAGGTGCAGCGGGCGTGACCGGCAGTGGCTTTATCGTGCTGGCGGCCACCTTGTCTGCAGTCGGACATTTGCCGGTAGCAGGTCTGGCGCTGATTCTGGGTATCGACCGCTTTATGTCTGAAGCGCGTGCATTGACCAACCTGGTGGGTAACGGTGTGGCGACGGTTGTCGTGGCGAAGTGGGTCGGTCAGCTGGATGAGAAGCAGATGAAAGCGACGCTTTCTTCAGCGAAAAAGGTCAATAACGCCTCACAAACCAGCGTCTGATCGCCTATTTGCGTTAATTTCCCGAGAAATGCCCGCTGTCGCTTGCCCTGACAGCGGGCATTTGCATAATAAACCCCATTGATTTTTTTCCCGATTTTTTACCTCGTTGCGCGACATCCTGACCTTCCTGTGGTCAAAGAGTCTGTTCTTCATTAAACGTGGCGGCTAATGGCCGCGCCGGTCACCAAAGATGTGACCGCACATGTCGCGATAACGAGCGTTGATCTGTTTATGTAGGGGTTCACATGCAGGGCACCAGAATTCGACTTTTGGTTGGCGGATTAATCCTTGCGGCATCCGGCTTTGGCGCGCACGCCGAGACACTCCAGCCCGATCCCGCGTGGCAGGAAGGCAAACTGGACAATGGTTTTAGCTGGCAGTTACTCACCACGCCACAACGTCCAAGCGATCGTATTGAATTACGTCTGATTGTTAACACCGGTTCACTGGTGGAGAGCGCTCAGCAAACCGGTTTCAGCCATCTGATACCGCGTCTGGCAATGGTGCACAACACCGCGCTGGATACCAATCAGCAGCGTGCACTGTGGCAGCAAGCCATGGATCCGCAACGCCCGTTGCCGCCAGCGATCTCGTCGTACGATTACACCCAATACAACCTGAGCTTGCCCAACAACCGCCCGGAGCTGCTGAAAGAAGCGCTGAACTGGCTGGCGGCAACCGCAGGGAAAATGACCATCAATGAGCAGGTGGTATCAACCGCGCTGACCGCGACCGATCCTATCGCCACCTGGCCGCCAAATACCCAGGATGTCTGGTGGCGTTACCGTCTCAAGGGTTCCGCGATGCTGGCACACGATCCGGGCGAACAGCCGCGCGCGCCAGTCGATATTGCACAGCTCAATAGCTTCTATCAGCAGTGGTACACGCCGGATGGCATGACCCTGTATGTGGTGGGCAACGTTGACAGTCGCAGCATGGCAGAACAAATCAACAAAACCTTCTCCGTGCTGAAGGGGAAACGGGTGGCGCCCGCAGCGCTGCCTACGCTGTCTCCTTTGCCACATCAGCCCGTCAACCTGGTCAATGGCGGGATGAGTCAGGATCGCCTGTCGCTGGTGTGGGATACGCCGTGGCAACCGATTCGTGACTCGCAAAACTTACAGCACTATTGGCAGAGTGATTTGGCGCGTGAAGCGCTGTTCTGGCATGTGCAACGCGCACTGGCGGACAGCAAAGCACAGAGCGTGCAGGTGGGCTTTGATTGCCGCGTGCTTTACCAGCGTGCGCAGTGTTCCATCAACATGGACAGCCCGAACGCATCGCTGGCGCAGAACATGAACCAGGTGGCGAAAGAACTGGCGGCAGTGCGAGATAAAGGCTTACCGCAGGATGAGTTCGATGCGCTGATGGCGCAGAAGCTGCTGGAACTGAATAAGCTGTTCGCCACCTATGCGCGCACGGATACCGATATCTTGATGGGGCAGCGTCTGCGCTCGCAGCAGAACGCGGTGGTGGATATCGCGCCGGAGCAGTATCAAAAGCTGCGTCAGGCGTTTCTCAGTGGGTTGACACGTGACCAGCTGAATCAGGAATTGCGCCAGCAGCTGACGCAGGAACTGACGATGGTGCTGATTCAACCACAAGGTGAAGCTGAGACCAACGTGAAGATGCTGCAGGACGGCTGGGATAAAGTGATGAAGGTACCGGATGCTCCTGCAGCACCGGCGGCTTCTGATGAAGCTAAACCGGAAAGTAACGGCAGCGCGAGCGCGACCGACCCGGCGCAACCATCGTCATGACACAGGTTTTATCATTCATGGCCGAGTTATCGAGTCTTATGATTCATGGCACATGAGATCGCCAAAATAATTTGAGTAGCAGCACAAAAGCGTCCTGGGGCGCTTTTGAACGGCGCATCCATGCAGCTAACGCCGCTGCGGTTCAGGGCGTGAAATATCCCCGAAATAATTTGAGCTGCAGCAGGGCGGCAAGTGTGTTCATCCCCAGGCGCTGACTTAAGCCAGTGACTGGGGTGAACGCGTGCAGCCAACGCCGCTGCAGTGCAAAGTATGAAGTGGATTAGGTCTTAGCGCGTAGCCATTCGGTGACCAGCATCGGCCAACTGGCGAGGGGCAGATCGGCGACGCCACGAATGCCAAATCCATGGCCGCCTTTCTGATAAAAGTGAATTTCCACCGGCACCTTGTGTTCACGCAGGGCGCTGAAAAACACCATGCTGTTGTTCACCGAGACCGCTTCATCATCGGTAGCGTGAATCAGCAGCGTTGGCGGTGTCTGCGCATGTACGCGCGTTTCCATTGAATACGCATCAATCAACCTCTGGTCCGGCCATGCGCCGAGCAGGCGAGTGCGCGAACTTTCGTGTGCCAAACCCTCGCGCATGCTGATCACCGGGTAGAGTAGCACCATGGCATCCGGGCGCGGCGAGAAGCTGTCGGCCTGATCTTGCACCGGATAAATTTTCTCACCAAAGCGCGTCCCCAGGCTGGCAGCCACATGCCCACCCGCTGAGAAGCCCATCATCACAATATATTTACCGTTCATGCCGCGCTGCGCACGATCGCGCAACACGCGCACCGCACGTTGTGCATCGGCCAGCGGGGCATCGGGACCTTCGTGATGGCCATCGTAGGGCAGGCGGTAAGTCATCACTGCCAGCGTATAACCCATCGATGTGAAGAACGTGGCGAGGGCACTGCCTTCACGGTCAATCAGCACTCGCTGATAGCCGCCGCCGGGCGCGACCAGCAGCGTAATGCCGTTGGAGGTTTCCGGGTGCCAGATCGCCATTTCAGGGCAACGCACGCCGGTCGCGGCGCGGTCATAGGGTTCGTACTCTTTGGCGAGATCGACGATTTGCGGCTGAGCGCGCGAATCACTCGCGCCTGGCGCATCACCGTGTGGCCAGATATTAATGATTTCTGTGTGCATAAATCAGTCCTGAGCGAGTCGTGTTGTCATTATTTTGTTCGCGGCCGGATTAACAGCGTCCTGCTGTTATTGATTAAAACATGGTCTGTTTTCGCGCTGGCGTCCAGCCGAAAACCCACCATTTCTGCAGTTTCGGACTATGCCTGGCGGCCCGATTTCTGTCCGTAATCTATTGAATTTAAATTGATATGGTAAGGGTTGCTAAACTGGCGTGGGCGGATATGAGCCAAAGATGGATCGCTGGCGAGGTTAGTTAAAATTCGCAGTGTAATGTCGGGGTTTAAGGCAAATTATCCTGTGCTTTGTGTAAGTCGTGATTATCAAATCAACAGCGGCAAAGTGAACGCCTGGCGCCAACAGATATCCAGCGGCGCCAGGCGTCGTGCCTGAAATAGCGCCGCAGGAAAATGCTGACAGGAGGGTTACTGCGGCATAGCGCTTAAAGGGATAATGGCTCCACGATGTTGGATCACCGTGCTGGCGGTGAGATGACCGCGCGCGGCCGCATCTTCTGCACTCCCTCCGGCTAAACGCAAGGCCAGATAACCGGCGCTGAAAGAGTCGCCTGCGGCCGTGGTGTCGATCACCTTCTCTTTAGCCAGCTTGATGGCGGGCACTTCACGCAGCGGCTCATCGCCTATCGCCACTAAACAGGAATCGGCACCGCGTTTGATGGCAATCTCCTGCACACCGGCTTCGCGCGTGCGTGCAATCACTGCATCCAGCGGCTGCTCACCCCACAGCAGGTGCTCATCATCCAGCGTCAGGAAGGCGATATCGGTATGATGCAGCATCTCGGCATAAGCCTGTTGCGCGCTAGATTTGTCTGCCCACAGACGTGGACGGTAATTGTTATCGAAAATGACCTTGCCACCGTTCTGGCGACAGGTGCTGAGCAGTGCCATCAGCTTCTCTCGGCTGGCAGCTGGCAGAATCGCCAGGCTTATACCGCTGAGATAGAGGTAATCGTAGTGGGCCAGCTGGGCGCAAATCGCGTCAGACTCTGGGCCATCCAGCCAGAAGCGTGCCGCGGCATCATTGCGCCAATACCAGAAGGTGCGCTCGCCGTGTTCGTCGGTTTCAATGAAGTAGAGGCCCGGCATTTTATTGTCGAGGCGCTGAATGAGCTGGGTGTGAACCTGCTCCTGCTGCCAGGCAGCGATCATCTGGTCACTGAAATTGTCGGTGCCCAGCGCGGTGACATAGTCCACCCGCAGCTGCTGGCTATCTGACTGGCGTGCCAGATAAACCGCTGTGTTTAGCGTGTCACCGCCAAAGCCACGTTTAATGTTCTCACCTTTTTCGGATAGCTCAATCATGCATTCGCCAATGATGGCAATGTTCTTCTGCGTCATGGTCTTCGGCCTGTAGTGAATTCTGCCCTCGAGTCTCGCGTCTGGTATGGCAGCTGTCAATGGTTTTTAAAACGATGTTTTAATTTAACTTAAGGTGCCTGAACCCTCTCTCCACGGCGATTTAACGGACAAAGCGCCGCTTGTTTTGCCGATTAAGCCTGAAACGCGCTGATACACTCAACTGCTCGTGAGGTGGCTGAGACCAATAAAGTTATCGTGTTACTCGCCGATACTTGCCGCTGAGAAGCAATTTGCAGGCACCCACCACCTACCAGGAAAAAACCATGGTGATGAACAATTTAAGTCATCGGCTGCCTATTTCAATTGAACTGGAGCAACAACAGGAAACGCGTTTCTTCTGGCAGCAGTGCCAACGATTCTATACTTTCCAGCCGATTTACCAGGTCTCCGGCCGTTTACTGGCTATTGAATTACTGACTGCGGTGACACACCCCTCCGCACCAGAGAAAAGGTTGTCGCCCGAAACCTATTTTGATGCGCTGACTATCGCGCAGCGCCTTGATGTCGTCGAGGAACAGCTTGAGCTGTTATTACAGTGGTCACACTTTTTCAGCCAGCGTCAGCTGGTGGCCTCGGTGAATATTGATGGTCCGACGCTATTAGCCATTGAGCAGCATGACGATATCCGCCAGTTGATTACGCAGCTCCCTTGGGTGCGTTTTGAACTCACGGAGCACCATGCATTGCCGCAGGAAGAGATGGTGGCGAAGATGCCTGAGCTGGGGCCGCTGTGGCTCGATGACTTTGGATCAGGCATGGCAAACTTCTCTGCGCTGACTGAGCTGCGCTATGACTACATTAAACTGTCGCGCGAACTGTTCATGCTGCTGCGCTCTACCGATGAAGGTCGCTCTCTGTTCTCCATGCTGCTGGCGTTGATCAATCGCTATTGCAACGGCGTTATTGTTGAAGGCGTGGAGACCGAAGAGGAGTGGCAGCAGGTGCGTAATTCGCCTGCGATGGCGGCACAAGGCTATTTCTTCTCGCGCCCTGTTCCTTTCAGCACGCTGGAATCCCTGGCGCTCGAGCTTCCCTGATCCCGATCCGCAACGTCTCGACTACAGTTATGTGAGACGTTGAGGGCAAGGAGGAAGCAGAATGTCACGTACGGGAAAAGTCCTGAGTTGGGTGTTCGGGATTTTATTGTTGTTGGTTGTGGTGGTGGTGGTGATTATCGCCACGTTTGACTGGAACCGCCTGAAGCCAACCATCAACCAAAAAGTCTCCACTGAGTTAAACCGGCCTTTCGCCATTCGTGGCGATCTGGGTGTTGCCTGGGTGCGCAATCGAGAAGAACCCGGTTGGCGCAGTTGGGTGCCCTGGCCGCAGGTGCATGCCGACGACATTATGCTGGGCAATCCGCCGAATATTCCCGATGTCACCATGGTGCATTTGCAGCGCGTTGAAGCCACGCTTGCGCCGCTGGCGCTCCTGCATAAACAGGTTTATCTGCCATGGATTAAAATGCAGCTGCCCGATGCGCGGCTGGTGCAGACGGCGGATAAAAAGAATAACTGGACCTTCAACTTAGCCAGCAGCGAGAACAGCGATGCCAATGCGCCGCCTTCTGCCTGGTCTTTCCGCCTCGATAATATCCTGTTCGATAAAGGCCAGATTCGTTATCGCGATGCCATCAATAAAGCCGATGTGACCGTCACCATTAATCCACTGGGCAAACCGGTGCCTTACGCGCAGGTAGCGGGCGGTAATGACCAGCAGAAAGGCGCAGGCGATTTTGTCTTTGGCTGGCAGGCGGATGGAACCTACAACAATCAGAAACTGACTGGCGACGGTAAGATCGGCGGCATGCTCTCGTTGCGCAGCAAAACCACACCGTTCCCACTGCAGGTGGATGTGCGCAACGGCACCACGCGCGTGCGCGTTGACGGGACGTTGCAGGATCCTTTAAATCTCGGCGGGCTGGATGTGCGTCTGCGCTTTGCTGGCGATACGCTGGCGAATCTGTACGGTTTAACTGGCGTGCTGCTGCCTGATACGCCGCCGTACGAAACTGACGGCCATTTGATCGCGCGCTTCAATGAAGAGAAAGGGCCGCTGTTCCGCTACGAAAACTTCAATGGTCATATTGGCGATAGCGATATTCATGGTTCGCTGGCTTATCACCAGGTGAAACCGCGCCCAACGTTGACCGGAGAATTAACCTCGAACCAGTTGCGCATGGCGGATTTAGGCCCGTTGATTGGTGTGAATTCAGGCAAGGGCAGTGAGAAAACCCAGCAGGCTAAAGCCCAGCGTGGTGACGCTTCGACTCAACCGGCCGATCGCGTGCTGCCCCATGACAAGTTTGATACCAAAAGCTGGGACGTGATGGATGCGGATGTGAAATTCAGCGGAAAACGCATCGAACACAGCAGCAAGCTGCCGCTTAGCGACCTTTATACCCATCTGCAGTTGAAAAACGGTGACTTGCTGCTCGATCCGCTGCGCTTCGGCATGGCGGGCGGCAGTATCAACTCCACCATTCATCTGGAAGGGGATAAAAGCCCGATGCGCGGTCGCGCGGATTTGCATGCGCGTAAGCTGCAACTGCGTCAACTGTTCCCGAATGTCACGGCGATGCAGCGCAGCCTGGGTCAGTTAAACGGCGATGCCAGCCTGAGCGGTACCGGCAACTCGGTAGCGGATATTCTGGGGACCAGCAACGGTGAACTGAAACTGCTGATGAATGATGGATTGATCAGCCGTAGTCTGATGGAAATTGCCGGCCTGAATGTCGGTAACTATGTGGTCGGCAAACTGTTTGGTGATGATGAGGTGCGCATCAACTGTGCCGCCACCGACCTCAATATCCGTCAGGGTCTCGCCACGCCGAAAGTGTTTGTGCTGGATACGGAGAATGCGGTGATTAATGTCACCGGCAACGTTAACTTTGCCAATGAAGGGCTGGATTTATCTATTAATCCAGAGAGCAAAGGCATTCGTATCATCACCTTGCGTTCGCCGCTGTATGTGCGTGGCACATTCAAAAATCCGGATGCCGGAGTGAAAGCCGGGCCGCTGATCGCACGTGGCGCCGCCGCAGTAGCGCTGGGCGCGGTGGTGGCACCGGCCGCAGCACTGCTGGCACTGATTTCACCCAGTGATACTGATGCCAATCAGTGCAGTAATGTGCTGCAGCAGATGAAAAGTAAAAAGTGATCAGTTACGCCACAGCACTTTGATGATGTGATACCCAAAGGCGGTTTTCACCGGCCCGTAAGGCTGCAGCAGCGGGCAGGAGAACACCGCCTTATCAAAGGCGGGCACCATCTGGCCTTTGCGGAATTCGCCCAGATCGCCACCGTTACGCCCTGATGGGCAGGTGGAGTGCTTTTTTGCCAGCTGCTGGAAGTTTGCGCCCTTTTCCAGCTGGGCCAGCAGGGATTTGGCCTGCGTTTCATCCTTGACGAGGATGTGCAAAGCTGCCGCGGTTTTCGCCATGTTGGTGTCTCTGTATGTATGTATAATGTTCGGCGCATTATATCCCCGTCCTACTTCAAATTGCAGGTGCGTTGGCTGCGTATGCTTGATACGGTGACTGATTGAGTCAGTTTCCGGGAGTCGCTCACCTGTCCATATTCCTGCCATGCGAAATCGTCAGGGGATCTCCTTTTCATTAGTTGAGTGATATTCCGTTATGCGTTTAAACCCCGGCCAACAACGTGCTGTCGAATTTGTCACCGGTCCCTGCCTGGTGCTGGCCGGTGCAGGCTCGGGTAAGACCCGCGTCATCACCAATAAAATCGCCCACCTGATCCGCGAGTGTGGCTATCAGGCGCGCCATATCGCTGCAGTCACCTTCACCAATAAAGCCTCGCGCGAGATGAAAGAGCGTGTCGCGCAAACGCTCGGACGCAAAGAGGCGCGAGGCCTGATGATCTCCACCTTCCACACATTGGGACTGGAGATCATTAAACGTGAATACAAAGCGTTAGGGATGAAAGCGAGCTTCTCATTGTTCGACGATCAGGATCAGCTGGCGCTGTTGAAAGACCTCACGAAACAGTGGCTGGAGGAAGACAAGACGCTGTTGCAGCAGCTGATTTCCACCATTTCCAACTGGAAGAATGATCTGGTCGATCCGCAGGGTGCGGCTGGCCTGGCCAAATCCCAGCGCGACCAGATTTTTGCCCACTGCTATCAGCTGTATGACCAGCATCTGAAATCCTGCAACGTACTGGACTTCGACGATTTGATTGCGCTGCCGACGCTGTTGCTGCAACGCAATCAGGAAGTGCGCGAGCGTTGGCAGCAGCGTATTCGCTATTTATTGGTGGATGAGTATCAGGATACCAACACCAGCCAGTATGAGCTGGTGAAACTGCTGGTGGGCGCGCGGGCGCGTTTCACCGTGGTAGGCGACGATGACCAGTCAATTTACTCCTGGCGTGGCGCGCGGCCGCAAAACCTGGTGTTGCTGAAAGAGGACTTTCCGGCGCTGGAAGTGGTGAAACTGGAGCAGAACTATCGCTCAACCCAGCGCATTTTGAAGTCAGCTAACATCCTGATTGCCAATAATCCGCATGTGTTTGAGAAGCGCCTGTTCTCCGAGCTGGGCGAGGGCAGCGAGCTGAAGGTGCTGAGTGCCAACAATGAAGATCATGAGGCCGAGAGGGTGGCCGGTGAGTTAATTGCCCACCACTTCGTCAACAAAACCGCCTACAAAGATTATGCGATTCTCTATCGCGGCAACCACCAGTCGCGCGTCTTTGAAAAGCAGTTGATGCAAAACCGTATCCCCTATCGTATTTCTGGCGGCACCTCGTTTTTCTCGCGCCCGGAAATCAAAGATTTGCTGGCCTATCTGCGCGTGCTGACCAATCAGGAAGACGACAGTGCCTTCCTGCGTATCGTCAATACCCCGCGCCGTGAGATTGGCCCCGCCACGCTGCAGAAGCTGGGTGAATGGGCCAACCTGCGCAATAAAAGTCTGTTCAATGCCAGCTTCGATATGGGACTGGAACAGACGCTGAGCGGACGTGGACTGGAGCATCTGCAGCGTTTTACTCAATGGCTGAATGAGATTATTCAGCTGACAGAACGCGAACCGGTGAATGCGGTACGCGATCTGATTCGCGGTGTCGATTATGAAAGCTGGTTGTTTGAGACCTCGCCAAGCCCCAAAGCCGCCGAGATGCGCATGAAAAACGTCAACACGCTGTTCCAGTGGATGACGGAGATGCTGGAGGGCGATGAGCTGAATGAGCCGATGACGTTGGCGCAGGTGGTGACGCGCTTCACGCTGCGCGACATGATGGAACGCGGTGAGAGCGATGAGGAGAGCGATCAGGTACAGCTGATGACCTTGCACGCCTCCAAAGGGTTGGAGTTTCCGTATGTTTATCTGGTCGGTATGGAAGAGGGGTTGTTACCGCATCAGAGCAGCATTGATGAGAACAACATCGAAGAGGAACGCCGTCTGGCCTATGTAGGCATTACCCGCGCGCAAAAAGAGCTGACCTTTACCTTGTGCCGTGAACGTCGTCAGTATGGCGAACTGGTCCGCCCGGAACCGAGCCGCTTCCTGATGGAGCTACCTCAGGATGATGTGGTGTGGGAGCGCGAGAAAAAAGTGATCAGCGCCGAGGAGCGGGTGAAAACCGGGCAGACGCGCGTCGCGGGTTTACGTGCGATGCTGGAGAATGCGAAGAAGGGGTAAATCCCCCGCCGTTCGTTCAGGCCAGGCCTCTGGCGAGAACCGTGGCGAGCGAAGCGGAGGCAAGGCGAAAAGTTCCCGGCAAAGCGGAGTTTACATGCCGTCAATGAGCATTTGACGGGAGCTTTTCAACGCAGCATCAGCAAGCGCAGCAGGTTTGATTAAGAGATAGTCAGCAACCAGTGCACATAAGACTGGTAATGACTCTCTTGCTCCAGCAACTCGGCACGCAGCGGATGCGCGTCCAGCCAGCCTGCGGGGAGTGTCAGGTGCAACGCATCATCATCCGCCTGTAAACGTACCGCAGGCAGCGTGTCATCACGACGTCGGCTAGAGAAGATTAGCGCCAGGCGCAGTAAACGGCTTAAGCGTTCCGCCATACGCGGTGGCACAGCGTTCTGTTGCGTCAGTAAAGCGAGATCGATACTGCCACTCTGATTCTGCAGCAGGCAGGCGAGCATTTTTTTCTGTGCAGGTGTAAAGCCGGGAAGATCGAGATGGCGAATCAGGTAAGCGGCGTGCTGCGGTGCCTGGCGGAAATCAACGCTCAGGCCAATTTCGTGAATCGAACAGGCGCTCAGTAGCAGATCGCGACATCGGTTATCCAGCTTCCAGGCAGTGCTCACCTGGCGGAAAAAGCTTTCAGCCAGCTGACGCACGCGGCTTGCCTGCTCCACATCGATAGAGAAGCGGCGCTGGACGTTTTGCAACGTGCGGCTACGAATGTCGCGGTCAATTGGCAGATGCAGCATGCCGTACACCAACCCCTCACGCAGTGCGCCACCGGCCAGCGTCATGCTGTCGATGCTAAGTTCATGGAAGATAGCGATCAGAATCGACAGGCCGCTGGGAAACACCAGCGCGCGCTCGAGTGTCAATCCTTCGATTTCCAGCTCTTCCAGCTTGCCGCACTGAATCGCCCGCTGTTTTAGCTGCTGCAGCTTGCTCAGGGTGATGCGTTCATCCATGCCCTGTGCAACCATAATTTCCTGCAATGCCTGCACGGTGCCTGAAGCGCCGACGCAGATCTGCCAGCCTTTTTCGCGCAGTGCAGCCGCGACCGGACGAATCATGTCGCGGGCCGCTAATTCAGCCTGCTCGAAATTTTCTTTCGCCAGGTGACGATCGCCAAAGTAGCGTTCCAGCCAGGTGACGCAACCCATCGACAAACTAAACAACGTGGTCGCGTGCGAACCCTCGCCGGTGACCAGCTCGGTACTGCCGCCGCCGATATCCACCACCAGGCGTTGATCGGACCCCCCAGTGGTATGAGCAACACCTTGATAAATCAGGCGTGCTTCTTCCTCGCCGCTGATGACATTCACCGGGCAGCCAAGGATTTCTTCGGCGTGAGTCAGGAAGTCCTGGGCATTTTCAGCAATACGCAGCGTAGCCGTGGCGACCACGCGGATTTGCTCGGGGGGAATATCTTGCAGCTGTTCAGAGAAGAGCTTCAGACATTGCCAGCCACGCTGCATCGCCTCGGCGGAGAGGTGATTGGCTTTGTCCAGACCGGCAGCCAGACGTACCTTGCGCTTTATACGCGCAATGGTCTGAATACTGCCGGACACTTCGCGCACCACCAACATATGAAAGCTGTTAGAGCCTAAATCAATCGCAGCATAAAGTGACGATGCGCTCAGCATGGTGTGCTTAACTCGAACGTTTACGGTTGTTATTGCGCGGCGCACCGCTACGACGGTTGCTGTTGTTCCCGCCACGGCGTGGGCCGTTTCCAGAACGGCTGCGCTGCAGACGTTTCGGCGGAGGCAGCTCACTCATCAGTGCTTCGCTGCTGTACTTACTTACCGGAATACCGTGACCAATGTACTCTTCAATCGCTGGCAGGTTGAGTGCGTACTCTTCGCACGCCAGGCTGATGGAGTGTCCGCTGGCACCCGCGCGGCCGGTACGACCGATGCGATGCACGTAGTCTTCACGGTCGTCAGGCAGATCGTAGTTGAACACGTGGGTCACGGCAGGAATGTGCAGACCTCGCGCCGCAACGTCGGTCGCGACCAGAATATCCACATCACCTTTGGTGAAGTCATCCAGAATACGCAGACGTTTTTTCTGTGCCACATCGCCCGTCAGCAGACCTACACGGTGACCGTCCGCGGCCAGATGGCCCCAGATATCTTCACAGCGGTGTTTGGTGTTGGCGAAGATGATGGCGCGGTCGGGCCACTCTTCTTCGATCAAGGTTTGCAGCAGACGCATCTTCTCTTCATTCGAAGGGTAGAAAAGTTCTTCTTTGATGCGATGGCCGGTTTTCTGCTCCGGTTCCACTTCCACGTATTCAGCGTTGTTCATATGTTCAAACGCCAGTTCACGTACGCGGTAAGAGAGGGTAGCCGAGAACAACATGCTCAGACGCTGGGTGGCCGGCGGCATGCGGCGGAACAACCAACGGATATCTTTAATAAAGCCAAGATCGAACATGCGATCGGCTTCATCCAGAACCACGACCTGAATGGCGCCGAGGTTGATGTGATTTTGTTTCGCATAGTCGATGAGGCGACCGGTGGTGCCCACCAGGATATCGACGCCATCGGCCAACACTTTCAGCTGTTTGTCGTAGCCGTCACCGCCATAAGCCAGACCCAGTTTCAGACCCGTGACTTTCGACAGCGGCTCTGCATCGGCATGGATCTGCACAGCAAGTTCACGCGTCGGTGCCATGATCAGCGCACGTGGCTGATTAATCTGGCGGCCTTCAGCGGCTGGATGAGAAAGAAGATGATGAAACGTTGACGTCAGGAACGCCATCGTTTTGCCGGTACCGGTTTGCGCCTGACCCGCAACATCACGCCCTGAAAGCGCAAAAGGCAGTGCCAACGCCTGAATAGGCGTGCAGTTAGAAAAGCCTTTGGTATCAAGGGCTTCAACCACCTGTGGGTGCAGGGCGAAGTCGGAAAACTTCTGTTCAGTTAAGTGTGTTTTGCTCATAGTGTGGTAGAATATCAGCTTACTAGCGCTTTACGAAAGCGTATCCGATGAAATAAAGTCAACCTACGTTGGTATATTTTACGCCAATTCGCCAGGCACAATCTTTGGAGTTAAACATGAGCAGCGATAAAATCGTTCACTTGACCGATGACAGTTTCGACACTGACGTGCTGAAAGCCGACGGTGTCACTCTGGTAGATTTCTGGGCTGAATGGTGTGGTCCTTGCAAAATGATCGCCCCAATTCTCGACGAAGTCGCAGAAGAGTACGACGGTAAGCTTACCATCGCCAAGTTGAACATTGATGACAACCCGGGCACTGCGCCTAAATATGGCATTCGTGGTATCCCGACACTGCTGCTGTTCAAGAACGGTGAAGTGGCTGCGACCAAAGTAGGCGCCTTGTCTAAAGGTCAGCTGAAAGAGTTCCTGAACGCTAACCTGGCCTAAGCCCGGCGCGGTGTTGTTCCGCAGTGGTGAATTTTTTCGCCACTGCTGGACGTCTCCATTCAGGCGTGTTAAGTTGACCTCACTGCATTACGCACTTACCTTGTAGTTTGCATCTAAAGTTTTCCCTTGTCAGACCCTGCTCGCATTGAACGTTATCGTGGTTTGGCAATCTGATGACTAGCACATTCGGCATCACCTTTCGACCATCTCTTCGTTTCCTATCGCCACATCAGACGATAATCGTCGAGCAGAGTTGAAAAAGAGCCATTAACGGCATGGAATTTTTGCCATACCACCCACGACAATCATTTCGAGAATTACCCCGAGTTTAAGAACCCTCACTATGAATCTTACCGAATTAAAGAACACGCCGGTTTCTGAGCTGATTACCCTCGGCGAAAATATGGGTCTGGAAAACCAGGCACGTATGCGTAAACAGGATATTATTTTCTCTATCCTTAAACAGCATGCGAAAAGTGGCGAAGACATCTTTGGTGATGGTGTGCTGGAGATATTGCAGGACGGATTTGGTTTCCTCCGCTCTGGAGACAGCTCCTACCTCGCCGGTCCCGATGATATCTACGTTTCTCCCAGCCAAATCCGCCGCTTCAACCTCCGCACTGGTGACACCATTTCTGGTAAAATTCGCCCGCCAAAAGAGGGTGAACGTTACTTTGCGCTGTTGAAAGTTAACGAAGTTAACTACGACAAGCCGGAAAACGCGCGTAATAAGATTCTGTTCGAAAACCTCACGCCACTGCACGCAAACAATCGTCTGCGTATGGAGCGCGGTAATGGCTCAACCGAAGATTTGACCGCTCGCGTACTGGATCTGGCATCGCCGATTGGTCGCGGTCAGCGTGGTCTGATCGTGGCACCACCGAAAGCCGGTAAAACCATGCTGCTGCAGAACATCGCACAGAGCATTGCGTACAACTATCCGGATTGCGTGCTGATGGTGCTGCTGATTGACGAGCGCCCGGAAGAAGTGACCGAGATGCAGCGTCTGGTGAAAGGCGAAGTCATCGCCTCCACCTTCGACGAACCGGCTTCACGCCACGTTCAGGTCGCTGAGATGGTGATCGAGAAGGCTAAGCGCCTGGTCGAGCACAAGAAAGACGTTATTATCCTGCTTGACTCCATCACCCGTCTGGCGCGTGCTTACAACACCGTGGTACCGGCTTCCGGTAAAGTATTGACCGGTGGTGTGGACGCCAACGCCCTGCATCGTCCGAAGCGTTTCTTCGGTGCAGCACGTAATGTGGAAGAGGGCGGCAGCCTGACCATCATCGCGACTGCGCTGGTTGATACCGGTTCGAAGATGGACGAAGTGATTTACGAAGAATTTAAAGGTACAGGTAACATGGAACTGCACCTGTCGCGTAAAATTGCTGAAAAACGCGTATTCCCAGCGATCGATTACAACCGCTCCGGTACCCGTAAAGAAGAACTCCTCACCACGCAGGAAGAGCTGCAGAAAATGTGGATCCTGCGCAAAATCATCCATCCAATGGGTGAAATTGATGCGATGGAGTTCCTCATCAATAAGCTGGCGATGACCAAAACCAACGACGAATTCTTCGATATGATGAAGCGTTCGTAAGTTGGCGAAATTGAATCGCTAAGCGAAGCGATTCTTTCGCACAATTTGCCAGGATTTATTGCTAACGCCACGTCTTAACGTGGCGTTTTTTTTTTATGGGCATTAGGATTAGCCCAGTCAGGAAGAAATATAATGATTGTGCCAGAAATGTGCTGATTTTTTCAGCAATAAGATTTTTCCCAGGCAGAATTCGGACAAGGGATATACGGCAATGGCAAGAATCTTGCTTATTGTTGTCGATGATTTTAGCTGAGAGCGTTAACGTGAATTTACTCACTATGAGTACCGAGCTTGGTTTTGTTTTTCTTTTTACTTTAGTGTTCCTATTTTTTGCCCGTAAAGCCGCTAAAAAAATTGGGCTGGTGGACACACCTAATTCAAGAAAACGACACCATGGCGCCATTCCGTTAGTGGGTGGAATCTCCGTATATGCGGGGATCTGCTTTGCTTTCGCTATTTCAGATTATTATTTGCCTCATGCGGCACTTTTCCTCAGCTGCGCAGGGGTGCTGGTGCTGGTGGGAGCATTAGATGACCGCTTTGACATCAGCGTTAAAATCCGTGCATCAGTACAGGCAGTCGTGGCCATTGTGATGATGGTCGGAGCGAAACTGTATCTGTTGAGCCTCGGATTTATTATTGGCCCTGTGGAGTTAGTGGTCGGGCCATTTGGTTACGTGCTCACACTTTTCGCCGTTTGGGCGGCCATTAACGCCTTTAACATGGTCGATGGTATTGATGGCCTGTTGGGTGGATTGGCCAGTGTGACCTTCGCCGCCATGGGCATCATCCTCTATTTCGACGGTCAGACCAGCCTCGCCATGTGGTGTTTTGCCATGATTGCCGCCACCATCCCCTACATTTTGCTTAACCTGGGTCTGATTGGTCGCCGCTACAAGGTCTTTATGGGCGATGCCGGCAGCACCATGATTGGCTTCACCATTATCTGGATCCTGCTGGAAACCACCCAGGGTTTGAGCCATCCGATTACGCCGGTCACGGCACTCTGGCTGATCGCCATTCCGCTGATGGACATGGTGGCGATTATGTATCGCCGCCTGCGTAAGGGGATGAGTCCGTTTTCAGCTGATCGCCAGCATATTCACCATTTGATCATGCGTGCCGGTTTCACCTCCCGTCAGGCCTTTGTACTGATCACCGTGGCTGCTGCGCTTTTAGCCGGTATCGGCGTGCTGGGCGAGTACCTTGCTTTCATCCCCGAGTGGGTGATGCTGGTGTTATTCCTGATGGCGTTTTTCCTTTACGGCTACTGCCTGAAACACGCGTGGCGTGTGGCGCGCAAAATCCGTCGCATTAAACGCCGCTGGCAAAGCAGTGGCGAAGATAAAAAATAAGTTACCCCGATCAGTACCCTGATAAGGACTTTTGTTATGACCTCTGTCGTTGTGGAGAACGAACTGGATGTGCGCGGCCTGGGCTGCACGCTGTGGCGCGGCAAGCGTTGGATTATCGGCTTTGCGCTGCTGTTTGCCTTACTGGCATGGCTCGCCTCGATGCTGATGAAACAGGCATGGAGCACCACCGCCGTTACCGATCGTCCCACGGTGAATATGCTGGGTGACTTCTTTGTACAGCAGCAATTCCTTAATAACCTTGATGTGCGTAACAACACGCTCAATCTCAACACGCCCGCACCCACCGTGATGGATGAGGTCTATCAGGAGTTCACCATGCAACTGGCCTCCTGGGACACGCGCCGTGATTTCTGGCAGCAGACCGATTACTTCAAAAGCCGCAAAAGTGGCAATACACACAACGATGCGGCTTTGCTGGACGATTTAATTACCAATATTCAGTTCACACCCGCGGATGCGGCGCATAACACGCTGGATAACATTAAGCTGATTGCCGAAACCGCTGGCGACGCGAATAACCTGCTGCGCCAATATATCGCCTATGCCAGCGAGCGTGCCGCACGCCATCTGAATGCGGAACTAAAAGGCGCATGGCAGGCGCGCAGTGCGCAGCTGCAGGCTCAGGTTCATCGCCAGCAGGAAGTGGCACAGGCGGTGTTTGATCGCCAGCGCCAACGTATTGAACAAGCTTTAAAGGTGGCGAGCCAGCAGGGCATCCAGGAAAACCGTGCACCGGCCATCGGCGAAGCGCTGCCTGACAGCGATCGCTTCCTGCTTGGGCAGCAAATGTTGCAGGCTCAGCTCGATACCTTGCAGGCCAGCGGGCCCGCTTACGATTTGAGCTATGATCAGAACAGAGCGATGCTGGGCACGTTGCAGGCAGGCGCGCAATTGGATAAGCCATTCCAGACATACCGCTATCTGCGTACGCCTGAAGAGCCGGTGTCGCGCGACAGTCCGCGCCGAGTGTTTATGATGATCATGTGGGGCGTCATTGGCGCGCTGGTGGGTGCAGGTGTGGCGCTGGTGCGCCGTCCTCGTCCAACGTCATCAACAAGCCATTAAAGAGAAGCCACGTGAAAGTTCTGACCGTATTTGGCACGCGTCCTGAGGCGATCAAAATGGCCCCGCTGGTGCAGGTCGGTACCGATATCAACCGGATTGTCAAAGAAGTCAGCCTGCTGCTGCAGGACGAGGATGTCTGGCAGAGGATGAGTCGCGCGCACAATCCGTATGGCGATGGACAAGCCTGCTCGCGCATCCTGCAGGCACTGAAACAACACAGAGTATAATTATGCGTTTTGAAACCATTTCCGTTATCGGACTGGGCTACATCGGGCTGCCAACGGCGGCCGTTTTTGCCTCAAAGGGAAAAAAAGTGATCGGCGTGGATATCAATGTCCGCGCAGTCGAGACCATTAATCGCGGCGACATTCACATTGTTGAGCCGGAGTTGGGTGACGTGGTGCGCGACGCTGTACAGGCAGGATATTTGCGCGCCACCACGCAAGCCGAAGCCGCAGATGCCTTCATAATCGCCGTACCTACGCCGTTTATCGGCGATCATCAGCCGGATTTGAGCTACGTACAGGCGGCCGCGTTGTCCATTGCACCGGTGCTGAAAACCGGCGATTTGGTGATCTTTGAATCGACCTCTCCGGTTGGCTCTACTGAACAAGTGTCCGCCTGGCTGGCGGAGGCGCGTCCTGACCTGCGTTTCCCGCAGCACGGTGATGACTGTGACGTGTTTATCGCTTACTGCCCGGAGCGCGTGCTGCCCGGCAAAGTGATGGTAGAACTGCTGGAAAATGACCGTGTGATTGGCGGCATGACGCCGGCGTGCTCAGCACGGGCCAGCGAACTGTATCGCATCTTCCTGCGCGGCGAATGTGTGGAAACCAACGCGCGTACTGCCGAGATGTGCAAGCTTACGGAGAACAGCTTCCGCGATGTGAATATTGCGTTTGCCAATGAGCTATCGCTGATCTGTGCGGAGCAGAAGATCAACGTGTGGGAGTTGATTGCGCTGGCGAACCGCCATCCGCGCGTCAACATTCTGCAGCCCGGGCCGGGCGTCGGTGGGCACTGTATCGCTGTCGATCCCTGGTTTATCGTGGCGCAAAATCCGGAGTTGGCGCGTCTGATTCGCACCGCGCGGGAAGTGAATGATGCGAAACCGACGTGGGTGTTAGATCAGGTCAAACAGCAGTTGGCTGATTGCCTGACTGTCAGCGGCAAACGCGCTTCTGAGGTGACGATTGCCTGCTTCGGCCTGGCGTTTAAACCGAACATCGATGATTTACGTGAAAGCCCGGCGATGGCGGTGGCACACCTGATTGCCGAGTGGCACAGCGGCAGCACGCTGGTGGTTGAACCGCATGTGGCAGAAATTCCTGCGCGACTGGCAAATGAAGCAACACTGGTTTCCACTGAGGATGCGTTGCAGCAGGCGGATATCATCGTGATGCTGGTGGATCACACGCCGTTCCGCGCGATCGATGCCAGCCAGATTACGCAGCAGTGGATTATCGATACTAAAGGTGTCTGGCGTTAAATCGAAGGAGCATCTCCATGCCCGTCCGCGTCAGTATTAACCCCCTTGCGTGGGAAAGTGATTTCTTTGGCGTTAACAGTGCGCGTATCGATCTGGATGGCGACTTCACCCTTGCCGACGCGCTGAAGCAGCCAGATACGTTGTGGCAGGCCAAAGTGCCCGCCGAGCGCACTGACGCCATTGATGCCTTGAGCCAGCACGGTTTTCAGCTGGTGGAGGGTGAGGCCGATCTGGTCATTAATATCAAACGCACCGAGCGCCAGGTTGGCGTGCGCATCGCGCGTGAAGCACAGATCCCGGCATTGCGTGAGGCGGCATCGCATGCCTTTCGCCAAAGCCGTTTTCGTGCGCCCTGGTTTAACTCCGATGACAGCGGTCGTTTCTATGCGCAGTGGATTGAAAACGCGGTTCGCGGCACCTTCGATCACCAATGCCTGGTGGCCAGCGACGAATCCGGTCAATTACAAGGCTTTGTATCGATGCGTGAAGTGAACGGTGATGCGCGTATCGGCCTGCTCGCCGTGCTGCCCGCAGCGCAAGGGCAGGGCATTGGTCAACGCTTGCTGTTGGCGGCAGCGGATTGGGGCCGCGTGCGGCAACTTGAACGACTGCGCGTCGCGACCCAGCTTAGCAATCTTACGGCGATGCGCCTCTATTTACGCAGCGGTGCTCGCCTTGAAAGCACCGCCTACTGGTTTTACAGGACAGCCTCATGATCCCATTTAATGCGCCGCCGGTTGTCGGCAGCGAAGTTGAATATATGCAATCGGCGATGGCCAGCGGCAAACTCTGCGGTGACGGTGGATTTACCCGCCGCTGTCAGCAGTGGATGGAGCAGCACTTTGGCAGTAAAAAAGTGCTGCTGACACCCTCCTGCACTGCCTCACTGGAAATGGCCGCACTGTTAATCGATATCCAGCCCGGTGATGAAGTGATCATGCCGAGCTACACCTTTGTTTCCACTGCCAATGCCTTCGTGCTGCGCGGTGCTGTGATCGTGTTCGTCGATGTGCGCCCCGATACGCTGAATATCGATGAAACGCTGATTGAAGCCGCGATCACTGATAAAACCCGTGCGATTGTGCCGGTGCACTACGCGGGCGTCGCTTGCGAGATGGATAGCATCATGGCGCTGGCGGCGAAGCATCAATTATTTGTGATTGAAGATGCGGCGCAGGGCGTGATGTCGCAGTACAAAGGGCGTGCGTTGGGCACCATTGGCCATATTGGCTGCTTTAGCTTCCATGAAACCAAAAATTACACCGCCGGCGGTGAAGGTGGAGCGACGCTGATTAATGACGCGAAGCTGGTGGAGCGTGCGGAGATTATCCGCGAAAAGGGCACCAACCGGAGCCAGTTCTTCCGTGGTCAGGTGGATAAATACACCTGGCGTGATATCGGTTCGAGCTATTTGATGGCGGATCTGCAGGCTGCCTACCTGTGGGCGCAACTCGAAGCGGCTGAGCGCATTAACCAGCAGCGTTTGCGCCTGTGGCAGCGCTATTATGATGCGCTGAAACCACTGGCAGCCGCTGGACGTATCGCATTGCCGATGGTGCCGGAAAACTGCCGTCACAACGCGCACATGTTTTACATCAAACTGCGCGACAGCGACGACCGCCAGGCGCTGATCAACTGGATGAAAGAGGCAGAAATCCTCACGGTGTTCCACTACATTCCCTTGCACTCTTCGCCAGCCGGTGAACGTTTTGGTCGCTTCCACGGCGATGACCGCTTCACCACCAAAGAGAGTGAGCGCCTGCTGCGCCTGCCGCTGTTCTATAACCTGTCGGATAACAACCAGCGTACCGTGATCAGCTCGCTGTTGAGTTTCTTTGCCTGATGTCGTTAGCCAAAGCCTCAGTCTGGACGGCCTCATCGACGTTAGTGAAAATCATTGCCGGTCTGCTGGTGGTGAAATTGCTGGCGGTCAGCTTTGGGCCGGAAGGGGTTGGCCAGGCCGGTAACTTTCGCCAGCTGATTACCGTTTTAGGTGTATTGGCCGGCGCGGGCATTTTCAATGGTGTAACCACCTACATCGCACAATTTCAGCAGCAGCCCGAGCAACTTCGTGCCGTGACGGGTACGGCATCCACCATGGTGATCGGCTTTTCCACACTGGTGGCGCTGGTGTTCTTGCTGGCGGCGGGGCCGATAAGTCATGCGCTATTTGGTCATGACGACTATGCCAATGTGGTGAGGATCGTGGCCTTTCTGCAGTTCGGCATTGCCTGGGCCAATCTGACGCTGGCATTACTAAAAGGCTTCCGCGATGCGCGCGGCAATGCGCTGGCGCTGATTATCGGTAGTCTGGTGGGCGTGCTGGGTTATGTGTTGTGCTGGTGGCTGGGCGGATATGCTGGCGCGTTGGTGGGTTTAGCGTTGGTGCCTGCACTTTTGGTGTTTCCGGCACTGCTGATGCTGCGCCGTCATCGTCAGGTGCTGCCACTGCGCTGGTTAAAACCGAGCTGGCAGCCGGAACTGGCGCGAAATCTGGCAAAGTTCACCTTGATGGCACTGATTACATCGGTCACCTTGCCGGTGGCGTGGGTGATGATGCGTAACTTGCTGGCAGAACAGCAGGGGTGGGCGCAGGTGGGTCTGTGGCAGGGTGTGACCAGTATTTCCGATGCCTATCTGCAATTTATCACGGCGACTTTTAGTGTCTGGTTACTGCCGACGCTGGCGCGACTGGAAAGCAAACCGCAGATTGCGCGTGAAATTGGGCGTGCGTTGCGTTTTGTGTTACCTGCCGTGGCGGCTGCGAGTTTCTGCGTGTGGTTACTGCGTGACATTGCCATCTGGCTGCTGTTTTCACCGCAGTTTACCGCGATGCGAGACCTGTTTGTCTGGCAGTTGTGCGGTGACGTCTTTAAAGTTGGCGCCTATGTTTTCGGATATCTGGTGATCGCTAAAGCTTCACTGCGCTTTTATATTTTGACGGAAATCAGCCAGTTTGTGCTGTTAACCGCGTTCTCACATTGGCTGATTCCGTTACATGGAACCGCCGGAGCCGCACAAGCCTATATGGCGACTTACGTACTCTACTTCGCCCTTTGCTGTGGCGCCTTTATGATTTATTGCCGAAAAAAATGACTTTATTTCACGTGCTGGGATCGGATATCCCACATCATAACCATACGGTGTTGCGCTTCTTTGATGAGGTGATGAGCACCGAATTGCCGGGTGCTGGACCGCGCCAGTTTATGGTGGTGACTTCAACGCCTGAAGCGCTGCAAGCCTATACCGCGCTGCAAATCGAAAGCTATCCCAGCAAGCGCGCACTTGCACAGGCGGTAATGTCCCGTGCGGCTGATCGTACGCAACGCTTCTTCTTTCATGGACAGTTCAATCCGCAAATCTGGCTAGCGTTGCTCAGGGGTAAACTGCGGCGTCAGCAGGCCTACTGGCATATCTGGGGTGCGGATCTGTACGAAGAAGGGCGTGGGCTGAAGTATCGGCTGTTTTATCTGCTGCGCCGCATGGCACAGCATCGCATTGCCCATGTATTCGCGACGCGTGGTGATTTGCACTGTTTTCAGCAGCGCCATCCGCGTGTGCCGACATCGCTGCTCTACTTTCCAACGCGTATGCCCAATGCCGCAGTGCCCGGCGGCAACGCGAGCGGTGATTTCACCGTGCTGCTGGGCAATTCCGGCGATCGCAGCAATCGCCATATTGAAGGCTTGCAGGCGATTCACGCTCAGTTTGGCGATCGCGTGAAAGTGCTCATCCCACTGGGCTATCCGGAAAACAATCAGGCGTACATTGACGAGATCAGCGCGGCTGCACAGCGCCTGTATCCGCAAGGCCAGGTGACTTTACTGCGCGATAAGATAGATTTTGATACCTATCTGCAATTGCTCAGTGACTGCCAGCTCGGCTATTTTATGTTCGAACGTCAACAGGGTATTGGTACGTTATGTTTGCTGATTCAGGCCAACATTCCCTTTGTGCTGAACCGCAAAAATCCGTTCTGGCGCGACCTCAGCGAACAAGGGTTGCCGGTGCTTTTCAGTGAAGATGCACTGGATGCGTCGAGTGTGGCTGAAGCTCAGCGTCAGCTGGCACAGTGTGATAAATCCGCGATTGCCTTTTTCGCCCCTGGTTATCTGGCTGGCTGGCGCAACGCGTTGAGCCTGAGTGAAAGGGAGAGAACATGAGCCTGATGCAGTTTAGTGGTCTGCTGGTGGTTTATCTGTTCTCGCTAGGTTTCATTTTGACGCTGACCTGGCGGGAATTTAAACGGGTGCGTTTTAACTTCCACCTGTTTTTCACCATCCTTTTTTTACTGACCTTTTATTTCGGGTTCCCCCTCACCAGTTTGCTGGTATTCCGCTTTAATGTTGAAGTGGTGCCGCCGGAGTACCTGTTGCAGGCGTTGCTGGCCGCGACCAGTTTTTATGCGATTTATTACGTCAGTTATAAAGTCCGGTTGAGGCCGATCAACGCTGCACCGCGCAAACCCTGGTTGCAGATGAACCGAGTCGAAACCCATCTTACCTGCCTGTTACTGGCGCTGGTGGCGATTGGCACGGTCACGGTGTTCTTCATGCACAACGGGTTACTGTTGTTCCGACTCTCTGCGTATAACCAGATTTTCTCCAGCGAAGTGTCCGGCGTAGCGCTCAAACGCTTCTTCTACTTCTTTATTCCGGCGATGCTGATTCGTTATTTCCTCAACCCCACGCAGCGCCAGTGGCTAGGGTTTTTGCTGGTATCGGTGGCATTTGGTTTACTGACCTATGCGCTGGTGGGCGGGACGCGCGCCAATATCATCATCGCTTTTGCCCTGTTCCTGTTTATCGGTATTACGCGCGGTTGGATCACCTTGTGGATGCTGGTGGGCGCAGGCGTGATGGCGATTGCGGGTATGTTCTGGCTGGCGCTGCGGCGCTATAACCTCGATGTGGTGGGCGACGAGGCGTTTTACACCTTCCTGTATTTAACGCGTGATACCTTCTCCCCCTGGGAAAATCTCGCGCTGTTATTGCAGAACTACGACAAAATTGATTTCCAGGGCTTAGCACCGATCTGGCGTGACTTTTATGTCTTTATTCCGAGCTGGCTCTGGCCGGAACGTCCATCGATTGTGCTCAACAGCGCCAACTACTTTACCTGGGAAGTGCTGAACAACCATTCAGGGCTGGCGATTTCTCCGACGCTGCTGGGTTCGTTGCTGGTAATGGGCGGCGTGTGGTTTATTCCGCTGGGTGCGATTGCCGTCGGCTGGCTGATGAAAGGATTCGATAACCTCTATCTGCAAGGCCGTGATGCTTCGAATCGTTATAGCGGGGCGATTCTGCAGAGCTTTTGCTTCGGTGCGGTCTTCAATATGATCGTGCTGGCGCGCGAAGGGCTGGATGCTTTCGGTTCGCGCGTGGTGTTCTTTTGCATTATTTTTGCCGCCTGCATGGCGGTGGCTAAATTGCTGTACTGGCTGTTAGCGCGCGCGGGTTTAATTCGCCCGCGCAGCGAGTCGGTGGTTCACAGCCTGTCTTAACCTTTGGGAACATGATTCATGAAAACCGATAAGCCGCGCTATAACCTGCGCGGTGTCGATCTTCACGCCTTTAACGACATGGACAGCTTCCTGCACTTCTTGCTGCCGGATGGCCAGCCGCGTTGTGGCACGCTGGTGGCGATGAATGCAGAAAAGATGCTGACGCTGGAAGAGGATGCGCAGCTGCGGGCGCTGATTGCTGAAGCGGAATTTAAATATCCGGATGGCATTAGCATTGTGCGCTCCTTACGCAAAAAATATCCGCAGTTGCAGGTTAGCCGCATTGCTGGTGCCGATCTGTGGGAAGCCCTGATGGAGCGCGCGGGCCGCAGCAGCATTCCGGTATTTCTGATTGGCGGTCGTCAGGCGGTGCTGGATGAAACCTGTGACAAACTGCGTCGCCAGTGGAATGTGAACATCGTCGGCAGTCAGGATGGCTACTTTGCCCCGGCAGAGCGTGAGGCGTTGTTTGCGCGCATTGCGGCCAGCGGTGCACAGATTGTCACGGTGGCGCAGGGTTCGCCGCGTCAGGAGTTGCTGATGCGTGATTGTCGCGCGCACTGGCCGCATGCGCTCTATATGGGCGTGGGCGGTACCTATGATGTTTTCACCGGCCACGTCGCGCGTGCACCGCGAATCTGGCAGAAATTAGGGCTGGAGTGGCTCTATCGTCTGATTCGGCAGCCTTCGCGTTGGCGCCGCCAGTTAAAACTGCTGAAATATTTGCGCTATCATTGGCGTGGCGATCTCTGATATCGCCGATTTTTTCAGCAATATCATCAGTGCAGCCAGTAAAACTGCATTAATAATCGACGGAATGCACAAAGCGTAATCAAACGCGTTTTTTTTATAAAAAAGCGCTGGACAGTATGAGGTCAAGCCCGTAGTATGCCCATCCGCAACGGCGCTACGCGCCCGTAGCTCAGCTGGATAGAGCGCTGCCCTCCGGAGGCAGAGGTCTCAGGTTCGAATCCTGTCGGGCGCGCCATTTAGTTTGTGCGCAAGAGCTTCGGTGGTTGGTTTAACCGCGTTATGCAGTAAAAATAGTAGGCAGAGATGCTTACGCACCAGAATTATGGTGGCTATAGCTCAGTTGGTAGAGCCCTGGATTGTGATTCCAGTTGTCGTGGGTTCGAGTCCCATTAGCCACCCCAAATTTTGCTGGGCACGCGATGGTGGCGGAATTGGTAGACGCGCTAGCTTCAGGTGTTAGTGTTCTTACGGACGTGAGGGTTCAAGTCCCTCCCTTCGCACCAGGCAAAATTACGCGGTAGCGTGAAGAAATAAGATACAGAAAAAATCGGCGAGTAGCGCAGCTTGGTAGCGCAACTGGTTTGGGACCAGTGGGTCGGAGGTTCGAATCCTCTCTCGCCGACCATATTCGAAAAGCCTGCTTGAAAAAGCAGGCTTTTTTCGTTTTATCTTTCCCTTGATTGATTTTATCCTTCTCAGCTTCTCAGCTTCTCAGCTTCTCAGCTTCTCAGCTTCTCAGCTTCTCAGCTTCTCAGCTTCTCAGCTTCTCAGTTTCTCAGCTTCTCAGCTTCTCAGCTTCTCAGCTTCTCAGCTTCTCAGCTTCTCAGCCTTATAAATCACTCTCACTGCCGTTGTCGCCATAATGAGACTCGTAACTCATTGATTTTAAATTGACTGACAGTTCCTTGCATTGCTTGTCGTTGATAGGAGACAGTTATTAAGGGGAGTGTAGCGAAATCACGACGCACTGTTCAGTCTGAGAGAGGGTTTTACATTTATCTGACTGATTTAAAATAACTTATTTCTACACCTCCAATTCTGGCACGGCTTATGCAATAATTAACCTGTAGATGCTCATTCCACCTCTTATGTTTGCTGATGCTACATAAACCTGGGAATGATGCAGAGCCCCTTACGGTATCCGTTGTCCAGCCTGGCAGTTATTGCGCACGCTTTACTGCAGTAAGAAGGACATTACGTTGAGTCGGATACCATCAGTTGTCTGAACGACCTGATCTTACACCTGCTTATGGCAGGTGTTTTTTTATCTTTGCTTTCCCCCATTCCGCTACTCTTCAGGCAAAAAAAAGCCGGGACAAGCCCGGCGTGCACAAAAGTAACAATCGTTAAATCAAGCGTTTGGATTAGTCTTCAAGGTCAGAAGCAGACCTTCACGGCGCATTTGAGCAGCGTCCTCGGGGCGATGCAGGCGATCATAGACATCGGCCAACCAGGCATAATCAAAAGCATCAGGGCGTTGTGCCAGTGCCTGCTGGAAAGCTTCTGCGGCCTGTTGCCACTCACCGTGGCGCATCAGCATCTGGCCTAAGGTGCTGTGCAGCAGCGGCGTTGCGCCATGTTGTTTGATTTGCTGGCGCAGCGCTTTCTCCAGTGATTGCGGATCGCCACTTTTAATACGTGGCATTAACAGCACCAGGCGATCGTCATACTGACGCTTCAATCCTTCCAGCACGATGCTTTGCGCGGTATCAGGGTCATCACACTCAATCAGATGTTCAGCCATCGCTACCTGTAGCGCCGTTTCCTGACGCGTTTTACGGCTCTGGTTTTGCCACCACTTCTTCAGACCTTCGCTACCCTGATCGGCCATTGCCTGATTCATCATGCCTAGCCAGGCTTGCTGTTGCAGCGCCTCACGATGGGCTTCGTCATTGACCTGAGATTTTTGCATGGAGGGCAGAATATCCAGCAATGCGCCCCAAGCGCCGGTGCGGATATAAGCCTGTTCAGCCAGACGCAGCACTTCGGGATGACGCGGAGCGACTTCCAGTAAACGGTCAATGCCATGACGGGCGGCGTGATCTTCATTACGTGCCAGTTGCAGGCGAACGCGGGTGATCTCAACTGGAATGGTGTCATTTTCAGACAGCTCAGAGGCGCGCTCCAGATGTTGGTTAGCACGGACTTCGTCACCACGTTGCTGTGCCGCTTCGGCAGCCAGCAGGTAGTTAGCAACGGGCTGATCGGCGTGATCGGCATTCTTCGACAGCAGTTTTTCAACCTGCTTGTAATCACCTTCCGCCAGTTTCATCAGCGCGCTTTGCGTGTGACGCTGCGCGCTGCGGCGTTTACGTCCCGTGAACCAACCGCGCGTACGTACGCCGGTGCGGAACACGCGGCGTAAAATCCATTCAATGAACAGAATCACCAGCAAACTAAGGATCAGGATGATCACCAAGCCGGTGACGCTGGTTTCCACGTTCCAGTTATCGGTCTGAATCAGCACGTAGCCCTGATGGCCGGCAATCATCGGCCCCAATACCACGCCTGCGATCAGCAGCAGGAAAAGCACCAATACTTTCAGCATGCTTAGCCTCCCTGTTGATCAGCCGGAACCGATGGCTGCGCCAGCAGGTTGCGCACGCGCGTCTGCATCAATTTTTCCAGCAGCGCCTGACTTTCCAGCGTATCCGGCACATCCATTGAGATGTTTTGCTGACTCAGCTCATCCAGTTGTGCGAGGAAAGCTTTGGTGGCAGCGTCGTTGGTGTCATACCAGGCGCGCACCCAGGTTGAGACCGCATCAATCGACTGTTTGTAGATTTCATCCTGATGGCGTGGCACGGCCTGGGCGGCAATCAGCAGGCGTGAACGAATGTTTTCACGCAGGTAAACGTCCTGATTCGGTGCCAGCAGCGGCTGTGCGGTATTATCACGGCGGCGGATGGTGATGAAATCATCCATAAAGTTATGCCAGCTCTTCACCAGATTTTGACGCCATTCGTGCAGCGAGCTGGAAAGCTCTCCGCCATCGGCATCCATCGGTGAATCATCACTGTCATTGTCAGCCAGACGCAGATTATCGACGCCGTTCGACAACTGATTGAGTTTGAGAATGATGCCATCGTAATCGACCTGGCTCACCGTTGAGAGAGAACTGATGTCCTGCGTTAAAGCACGACGCACATTCATCACGCTAGGGTCATTCATATCGGCCAGGCTGGTATCGGCGCTTTTCAACAGCGCGGCTGCTGTGGTGACATCCTGATCGCTCCACAGCTTGCGACCCGCCAGCTTCACGAGGTAGTCCGCTTGCGCCAGTAGCCAGGTGCGGGTGTCGTTGCCAGAAATCGTCGCGACTTTATCGCGCAGGGTCTCCAGCTCTTTAGCGCTGTTATCCTGCTGCGTTCGCGCTTCCTGCAACGCCGTATTCGCGGTATCCAGTTGTTGCGTCAGCTGCTGTTTGTCGCTGCCCAGTTGCTGCTGCAGGGCGGTCAACTGTTCACTCAGGTTCTGGTTTGTCTGAGCCTGTAAATCGGCCTGATGTTTCCCATTGAGGTAAAGTCCCGCGCCAATCGCCAGCGCAATCACGATCGCCACCGCGCTCAGTACTTTGCCATCGCTTTTTTTATCGCGAGGCTTTTTACCGTCTGGCGTGGGGGAAGTGTCCGCAGGGGTGGTTTCTTCAACCATGGCGGAGGAGGCTTTTTGTTCCGTCATTATGGCTCATCCCATTGTTAAGTTCAGCGTAACGCACGCAGCAGCGCATCGTTATCAGCACCATCGGCTACCTCAATATCCTGCCAGCCTAATTCGGCGGCCTGAGTAGCCAAACGTTCACTGACGACCACCAGTCGACAGTGCAATAACCATTCCCGACGATCAATTGGCGGAAACAGTGCAAAGAGTTGTTGTAACATCTCACCGCTGGTGACCACCAGCGTGGTAACCCCGCGATCGCGCCAGCGACGGCCTTCAATCGCGCCCTCATAATGCTTTTCACAACGTTGGTAGCACTCGCAGTATTCCACCTCGGCACCGCGTTCCAGCAGGGTTTCTGCCAGTAATTCACGGCCTGGGCTGCCGCGCAAAATCAGCGCACGCTTGCCATTAACCTGCTGAAGGCGGTTGAGCCGCACTAACTCTTCGCTGGTCTCCCGCGCATGAGGATAGTCTACTTTCAGATGACTGACGGTATGCAGTGCCAGCGCGGTGCTGCGCCCTATAGCATAGTAGTCGAGTGTTTCAGGCCAACTGAGGGCACTTTGCTGAAGCGCCGGGTGGGCGAATAGCACCACCTGCTGTGACAGCAGAAACACCAGATCGCCCGGCCGTAAAGCCGCCAGCTTTTGTGGCAATTGTTGCAAATCGCGACCCGGCGTAAATTCAATCAGCGGTAGAGTCCACGCCAGTTTTCCCTGGGTTCGCAGACGCGAAACCAATTCACTGGCAGCGGGCTCCGGGCGGGTCACGAGAATGGTCATGCAGGCGTTTGCCCCTGATAAACGTCGCGCAGAATGTCACGGGCGCCGCCATCCAGCAGCTCTTCTGCCAGGGAGATCCCCATTTGCACGGCGTTTTCGCGCGGACCACGGCGTTCACCTACCACCATTTGGTGGCCATCCGGTGAGCCGACTAAGCCACGCAGCCACAACTGATTGTCTTCCAATACGGCAAAGCTGCCGATGGGAACCTGACAACCGCCTTCAAGGCGTGTGTTCATCGCGCGTTCAGCGCGCACGCAAACATCGGTATCGGCGTGATTCAGCGCCTGCAACAAGGAGATCAGTTCGTGATCATCAAGACGGCATTCAATGCCGACGGCACCCTGGCCCACGGCGGGCAGCGAGATTTCAGCGGGCATCGCCTGACGAATACGGTTGTCGAGGTTTAAGCGCTTCAGGCCTGCCGCGGCAAGGATAATGGCGTCATATTCCCCGGCATCCAGCTTGCCAAGGCGGGTGCCCACGTTACCACGCAAAGATCGGATGATCAGGTCGGGGCGACGTGCACTGAGCTGACACTGACGACGCAGACTGGAAGTCCCCACAATCGCGCCCTGTGGCAGTTCATCAATGCTGTTATAAAGGTTGGAGACGAAGGCATCACGCGGGTCTTCACGCTCGCAGATGGTGACCAGACCCAAACCTTCCGGGAAATCCACCGGCACATCCTTCATGGAGTGCACCGCAAGATCGGCACGGTTTTCCAGCATTGCCAGTTCAAGTTCTTTGACAAACAGGCCTTTTCCACCGACTTTAGCCAGCGGTGTATCGAGGATGATGTCGCCTTTGGTGACCATTGGCACCAGCTCAACCTGTACGCCCGGATGTGCAGCCATCAGGCGCTGTTGGACATATTGTGCCTGCCATAAAGCAAGGGGACTTTGTCTGGTAGCAATTCTGAAAATTTTGTTTAACATGCTGTTAACCATTTTGATCGTTCATCGATTATCCTATCATTGATAGGGGAATGCTGTCAGTTTCAACGGATTGAAAAGGCCTCGATGTCAGTTGATACGCATTATTGCGTCATTATCTGACGTCTAAGTCCGAAAAAGCAGGGCTACATGGGGAACGTGCTAAACTGTCATGTAGCGCAACTTTCTTTACGGTCAATCCTCCAGGTGTTAGATTGATCACGTTTCCAGCAATAATTTGCCCAACATCTTTATTATTAAGCGGCAGGTTTTGGAAACAGGGTGCTTAACACTGGGACAATCAGGCGAAACGTCTTGTACCTCTACATTGAGACACTGAAACAGAGACTGGATGCAATTAACCAGCTGCGCGTTGATCGCGCACTGGCTGCTATGGGACCTGCCTTCCAGCAAGTCTACAGTCTGCTGCCAACATTACTGCACTATCATCACCCGCTGATGCCCGGCTACCTTGAAGGTAGCGTTCCCCACGGCGTCAGCTTCTTCACGCCTGATGAAAACCAACAGCATCTGTTGCAACAGTTGGCAGGCGATCAGTCTTTGGATCTCAGCACTGCCGTCAAAGGTGAACGTCCGATTACCGGCATCTATTCGATGGGCAGTACCTCGTCTGTCGGTCAGAACAGCGTGTCGGATCTCGACATCTGGGTGTGCCACCAATCCTGGCTAGATAATGAAGAGCGTCTCAATCTGCAGCGCAAGTGTACGCTGTTGCAGAAATGGTGTGTGTCGATGGGTGTGGAAGTCAGTTTCTTCCTGATCGACGAGAACCGTTTCCGCCACAATGAGAGCGGCAGCCTCGGTGGTGAAGACTGCGGTTCAACCCAACATATTTTGCTGCTGGATGAGTTCTACCGTACCGCTGTGCGTATGGCGGGCAAACGCATCCTGTGGAACATGGTGCCCGGCGAAGAAGAGCATCATTACGACGATTACGTTATGTCACTCTATTCACAAGGCGTGTTGACGCCGAATGAGTGGTTGGATCTCGGCGGTCTCGGCACGCTGTCAGCCGAAGAGTACTTCGGGGCCAGCTTGTGGCAGCTGTACAAAAGTATCGATTCACCGTACAAAGCGGTGCTGAAAACCCTGCTGTTAGAAGCGTACAGCTGGGAATATCCGAACACGCAATTGCTGGCGATGGATATCAAACAGCGTCTGCACGATGGCGAAATTGTCTGCTTTGGCCTCGATCCCTACTGCATGATGCTGGAGCGCGTGACGCGCTATCTGACCAGCGTTGATGACATGGCGCGCCTTGATTTGGTGCGTCGATGTTTCTATTTAAAAGTGTGTGAGAAGCTCTCGAGTGACGATCTCCACCATCACCGCTCAGGCTGGCGTCGCGAGATTCTTTCGCAGCTGGTGAAAGAGTGGGGTTGGGATGAAGAGAAAATTGCGGTACTGGATAACCGCGCCCAGTGGAAAATTGAGCGTGTGCGTGAAGCGCACAACGAGCTGCTGGATGCGATGATGCAGAGCTATCGCAACCTGATCCGTTTTGCCCGCCGTAACAATTTAAGCGTCAGTGCCAGCCCGCAGGATATCGGCGTGCTGACGCGTAAACTGTATGCCGCGTTTGAAGCGCTGCCGGGCAAAGTGACGCTGGTGAACCCACAGATTTCACCTGACCTGTCGGAAGATAATCTGACCTTTATTCATGTGCCGGAAGGCCGCGCCAATCGCGCCGGTTGGTATCTTTACAACCAGTCGCCGGACATGAGTTCGATCATCAGTCATCAGCCGCTGGAATATAACCGCTACCTGAACAAGTTAGTGGCGTGGGCGTGGTTCAACGGTTTGCTGACCAGCAAAACGCGTTTGCATATGAAGGGCAACGAATTCTGTGATCTGCCGCGTTTGCAGGAGTTGGTCAACGATGTGTCGAGTCACTTCCCGCTGCGCGTAGCGGCACCGACGCCAAAAGCGTTGTATAGCCCGTGCGAAATTCGTCATCTGGCGATTATTGTCAATCTCGAACACGATCCGACCTCAGCCTTCCGCAATCAGGTGGTGCATTTCGATTTCCGTAAGCTGGATGTATTCAGCTTCGGCCAGCAGCAGCAGTGCCTGATTGGCAGCATTGATTTGCTGTACCGCAACTCGTGGAATGAAGTGCGTACGCTGCACTTCAGCGGTGAGCAGGCGATGATCGAAGCGCTGAAAACCATTCTCGGCAAAATGCATCAGGATGCCGCGCCGCCGGATACGGTGGAAGTGTTCTGCTATAGCCAGCATCTGCGCGGTTTAATTCGTACCCGCGTGCAGCAGCTGGTGTCTGAGTGTATTGAGTTGCGACTCTCCAGCACCCGTCAGGAACCAGGCCGCTTCAAAGCGTTGCGCATGGCGGGCCAGACGTGGGGCTTGTTCTTCGAGCGCATGAGCGTATCGGTGCAGAAGCTGGAAAATGCGGTGGAGTTCTACGGCGCGATTTCCAACAACAAGTTGCACGGTTTGTCGATCAAGGTGGAGTCGAATCAGACGCCATTGCCGCCGGTGGTAAATGGCTATGCCAGCGAAGGCATTATTCAGTTCTTCTTTGAAGACACCAATGACGATCGCGGCTTCAACATCTATATCCTCGACGAAACCAATCGCGTTGAGGTTTATCACCATTGCGAAGGCAGTAAAGAAGAGCTGGTGCGTGACGTGAGCCGTTTTTACTCCTCGTCGCATGACCGCTTCACCTATGGCTCCAGCTTTATCAACTTCAACCTGCCACAGTTCTACCAGATTGTGCACGCGGGCGATCGCTTCCAGGTGATTCCGTTCCGCAGCCAGACGCTGACGCAGCTCTGTGCGACGCAGCCCGATAACGACAACGGCGATTTCCAGCCGCGCTACCAAATGCACTGATCCCGCCTGCGTTCGCGCGGTGGGATTGGCTTTTCCTCTGACATGCGCCCGGATTTGCGGGTATTTCCTGTTGCTTTTACAACGTCAACTGCGATGATAAGCAGCCAAGGCTTAAGGACAGGAAGAGCAGACAGAATGAGACACATGATAAGTCAGCTGGGTATGGCGCTGGCACTGGTCAGCCTCGCAGGCTGTGGCCTGAAAGGACCGCTGTATTTCCCGCCCAAAGATCAGCCGACGAAACAAAATCAGCAGGTCACCGAGCAGCAGCAAAAAGCGGCGCAGGATGCTGACGTTAACGGTTTGGTCACCAGTAAATCGGGTTCACAGGCGAACTAATCTCTATGAGTAATCCGGCGGAGCAGAAAATGCAGTTCTCGAAAATGCACGGTCTCGGCAACGATTTCATGGTTGTGGATGCCGTGACGCAAAACGTCTTTTTTTCGCCGGAACTGATTCGCCGCCTGGCGGATCGGCATCTGGGGATCGGTTTCGATCAGCTGCTGATCGTCGAACCGCCTTACGATCCGGATCTTGATTTTCATTATCGAATTTTCAACGCGGATGGCAGTGAAGTGGCCCAATGCGGCAACGGCGCGCGCTGTTTCGCCCGCTTCGTGCGCCTGAAAGGGCTGACCAATAAAAGCGACATCCGCGTAAGTACGCAAACCGGGCGCATGGTGCTGAGCGTGACCAGCGATGAGCTGGTACGCGTTAACATGGGTGAACCCAACTTCGATCCCCAGCAAGTGCCGCTGCGTGCCAATAAAGCGGAAAGTCTGTATCTGCAACGTGTTGCCGAGCAGACCGTGATGTTTGGTGCGGTATCCATGGGGAACCCGCACTGTGTGATTCAGGTTGAGAGTGTGAAAACGGCAGCCGTGGAAACACTGGGTCCGGTGCTGGAAAGCCATGAACGCTTCCCGGAACGCGTCAACGTGGGCTTTATGGAAGTGGTTAATCCTGAACACATTCGTCTGCGCGTGTATGAACGCGGCGCAGGTGAAACCCAGGCCTGTGGCAGCGGTGCCTGTGCGGCCGTTGCCTGCGGCATTCAGCAAGGCATTCTGGCGGAAAAAGTTCGCGTTGATTTGTCTGGCGGAACGCTGCATATCGCCTGGAAAGGGGCGGGTCAGCCGCTGTTTATGACCGGCCCAGCCACACACGTCTACGATGGGTTTATTCATCTATGAAAAATGTCGAAGAGCAAACCGACAGCGCGGTTTTGCTGGACGATCAGTCGGTTAGCGCCTTCCTGCGCCAGAACCCCGATTTCTTTATTCGCAATGCGCGCCAGGTTGAACAGATGATGGTGCCGCACCCGGTGCGCGGCAGTGTGTCGCTGGTGGAGTGGCACATGGCGCGTCAGCGCAACCACATCCAGCAGCTGGAAGAGGAAATCACGCTGTTGATGGAGCAGGCCACGGCCAACCATCAACTGTTTGATCGCCTGCTGGGGTTGCAAGGCCATCTTGCCGCGGCGGACAGCTTGCAGGAAATGTTAACGCGTCTGCACCGTTGGGCGCGTGAGTTGGGTCTGGCCGGAGCCCATGTGCGGGTGTTCAACGACCACTGGCACATCGGCGCACCTTCTGATTTCACCCAGTTGGGTCTTTCTCGTCAGGCTTTTGAGCCGCTGCGTATTCAACGCTTTGGTGCTGAACATCATTACCTTGGCAGCCTGAATGGCCCGGAGTTACTGCTGCTGTTGCCACAGGCGAAAGCCATCGGGTCGGTGGCGATGTCGCTGATGGGCGAACGGGGTGAACTTGGTGTGCTGATTTTCAGCAGCCGCGATAACCAGCACTATCAAGCGGGCATGGGCACCTTACTGTTGCAGCATCTGGCGCAAATGCTGCCGGATCTGCTGTCTCGCTGGATTGAACGCGCATGAGTGACGTCAGCCCGTTGCAGCCTGCCGTTGAGGGCTTTCTGCGTTATCTGAAAGTCGAACGCCAGCTCAGCCCGTTGACGCAAAAGAATTACACCCGCCAGTTGCAGACGATGACCGCGATGGCCGATGAGATGAAGATCGTCTCATGGGCGCAACTGGAGCCCGCACAGGTTCGCCAACTGGCGGCGCGCAGCCGTCGTGCCGGATTAGGGCCCAGCAGCCTGGCGCTGCGCATGTCGGCGCTACGCAGTTTTCTCGACTGGCAGGTCAGCCAGGGGATGTTAAGCGCCAATCCGGCCAAAGGCATCTCCACGCCGCGCAATGCCCGCCATCTGCCAAAAAATATGGATGTTGACGAGGTTAACCAGCTGCTGGAAATCGACCTGAACGATCCGCTGGCGGTGCGCGACCGAGCGATGCTGGAAACCATGTACGGCGGCGGTTTACGTTTGTCGGAGCTGGTGGGCATGGATTGTCGTCATGTCGATCTCGACGCCGGTGAAGTGTGGGTGCTGGGGAAAGGCAGCAAAGAACGACGTGTGCCGATTGGTGGCACGGCGGTGACCTGGCTGAAACATTGGTTGCCACTGCGTGATAGCTTCGCGCCGCAGGATGACGCCGTGTTTGTCTCCAGTCGCGGCACGCGCATATCGGCGCGCAACGTGCAAAAGCGTTTTGCCGAGTGGGGCATTAAGCAGGGCGTGGCCAACCATATTCATCCGCATAAACTGCGTCACTCTTTTGCTACCCATTTGCTTGAATCGAGTGGTGATCTGCGCGCGGTGCAGGAACTGCTCGGCCACGCCAATCTGTCGACCACGCAAATCTATACCCATCTCGATTTCCAGCATCTGGCGACCGTGTATGACGCGGCACATCCACGTGCTAAACGAGGAAAGTCTGAATGAAGTTCTACCGCCCGCTGGGCCCGATCAAAGCGATTACTTTCGATCTCGACGATACGCTGTATGACAACCATCCCGTGATCCTTAAAACCACCGCCGAATCCCACGCCGCATTGCAGGCCTTTCATCCGGCACTGCGTGAATTCACCCCCGCTGATTATCAGGCGCTGCGTGACGAATTGCTGGTGCGTGAGCCGGAAATTTATCACGACGTGTCTGAGTGGCGTCGCCGCTCGGTCGAGTTGGCAATGATCAATATCGGCTTATCCGCTGCTGAAGCTCGCGCCGGTGCCAGCGAAGTGATGGGCGTGTTCCACCAGTGGCGCAGCGAAGTCGAGATGCCAGATGAGACGCATCAAACGCTGACGTGGTTGGGCGAGCGCGTGCCGCTGGTGGCGATCACCAACGGCAACGCCTGTCCGGAAAAGCTGGGGATTAATCACTACTTCCAGTTCGCCCTGCGCGCTGGCCCGCACGGTCGCGCTAAGCCGTGGCAGGATATGTACCAGCTGGCGGCCGAGCGTTTGAACATCGCACCTGAGCATATTCTGCACGTGGGCGACGATCTCACCACCGATGTGGTCGGCTCATTAAATGCGGGCATGCAAGCCTGCTGGATCAATCTGCGTGATGGCAACCTGATGAAAATTGACGATGCGCGTTTGCTGCCGCACGTCGAAATTCATCAGTTGGCATCGCTGACCTCGCTGCTATAATGCTGTATGTTCATCCAGCTAATGGCTGGATGATACGGGCATTGTCTGACGCACAAATCGTAGCGGCACCCTTCATCCTGCGATGAATAGCACCGCTATACAGGGTGCGTTGCTTGAATGCTGAGAAACCGCATTTCTCAATTCTCCTTTTAATACTTTGGCAAAACGGTGCTTATGGACGTTTCTGATCTGCTTAACGGCTTAAATGACAAACAGCGCGAGGCGGTCGCCGCGCCGCGCAGCAATTTGCTGGTGCTGGCCGGAGCAGGCAGTGGCAAAACCAGGGTACTGGTTCACCGTATTGCCTGGCTGCTGTCGGTAGAGAATTGCTCGCCTTACTCAATCATGGCGGTGACCTTTACCAACAAAGCGGCAGCAGAAATGCGCCATCGTATCGATCAGCTGATCGGCACCAGTCAGGGTGGCATGTGGATTGGTACGTTCCACGGACTGGCGCACCGTTTGCTGCGTGCGCATCATCTTGATGCCAATTTGCCGCAGGATTTCCAGATTCTCGATAGCGACGATCAGCTTCGCTTGCTCAAGCGTCTGATCAAAGCCATGAACCTTGATGAGAAGCAGTGGCCTGCACGCCAGGGCATGTGGTACATCAACGGCAAAAAGGATGAAGGGCTGCGTCCTAAGCACATCGAAAGCTACGGCAACCCGGTGGAGCAAACCTGGCTGCGCATTTATCAGGCCTATCAGGAGGCTTGCGATCGCGCGGGCTTAGTGGATTTTGCTGAACTGCTGTTGCGTGCGCATGAGCTGTGGCTGAATAAGCCGCATATCCTGAATCACTACCGCGAGCGTTTCAGCAACGTGTTGGTGGACGAATTCCAGGATACTAACAACATCCAGTACGCGTGGATCCGTATGCTGGCCGGCGATACCGGTCGTGTGATTATCGTCGGTGATGACGACCAGTCGATTTACGGCTGGCGTGGCGCGCAGGTCGAGAACATCCAGCGCTTCCTGCAGGATTTCCCTGGTGCGGAAACCATTCGCCTGGAGCAAAACTACCGCTCGACCAATAACATCCTGAAAGCGGCTAATACGCTGATCGCCAATAACAATGGCCGTCTCGGTAAAGAGCTGTGGACCGATGGCAGTGACGGCGAAAAGATTTCTCTTTATTGCGCGTTTAACGAACTAGACGAAGCTCGCTTCGTGGTAAACCGCATCAAAACCTGGCATGAGAACGGCAACGCGCTGCAGGATTGCGCCATTCTCTATCGCAGCAACGCCCAGTCGCGCGTGCTGGAGGAGGCGCTGTTGCAAGGCAGCATGCCGTACCGCATTTACGGCGGCATGCGCTTCTTCGAACGCCAGGAGATTAAGGATGCGCTGGCGTATCTGCGCCTGATGGCGAACCGCAATGACGATGCCGCGTTCGAGCGCGTGGTGAACACGCCGGTGCGTGGCGTGGGCGATCGCACATTGGATGTGGTGCGCCAGACCGCGCGCGAACAGCAATTAACGCTGTGGCAAGCGACGCGTGAGCTGCTGCAAAACAAAGCCCTGGCGGGACGTGCAGCCTCGGCGCTGCAGCGCTTCTGCGAGCTGGTGGATTCCCTGGCTACGGAAACCGCCGATATGCCGCTGCACGTGCAGACCGATCGCGTGATCAAGGATTCCGGCCTGTGGATCATGTACGAGCAGGAAAAGGGCGAGAAAGGCCAGGCGCGAATCGAAAACTTAGAGGAACTGGTGACCGCCACGCGCCAGTTCAGTTATCAGGACGAAGACGAAGATTTGATGCCGCTGCAGGCGTTTCTGTCGCATGCGGCGCTGGAAGCCGGTGAAGGCCAGGCCGACAAATGGCAGGACGCGGTACAGCTAATGACCATGCACTCGGCGAAAGGTCTTGAGTTCACCCAGGTGTTTATCGTGGGTATGGAAGAGGGCATGTTCCCGAGCCAGATGTCGCTGGATGAAGGCGGTCGTCTGGAGGAGGAGCGTCGTCTTGCTTACGTTGGCGTCACGCGTGCGATGGAAAAACTCACGCTGACCTACGCCGAGACTCGTCGCCTTTATGGTAAAGAAGTGTATCACCGTCCATCGCGCTTCATCGGCGAATTGCCGGAGGAGTGCGTCGAGGAAGTCCGTTTGCGCGCCAGCGTCAGCCGTCCGGTGAGCCATCAGCGCATGGGTACCCCGATCGCGGAAAACGACAGTGGTTTCGCGCTCGGTCAGCGTGTGCGCCATGCCAAATTCGGCGAAGGCACCATCATTAACCTGGAAGGCAGCGGCGAACACAGCCGCTTGCAGGTGGCGTTTCAGGGCCAGGGTATCAAGTGGCTGGTGGCGGCTTACGCGCGTCTGGAAACGGTGTAGCGCCGTTGCGTTACCTTGACGACTTTTTCGTCTCAGCGTAACATGCGCGCACTATTATCATGAGAGGACAATGCCTTGGACGCGCCCAGTCGATGCTGGCTCAACCGCCTGTTTAACAGGAATAACATCTAAGGCTACCTCAATACGCGGGTAGCCTTAGCGGTTATCAGCGACCTCCCTTTACACTCTCGTCGCACGAGTCAGCACTGATTTACCCTTGAAGCGAAAGTTTCCGCGTTCAGGCTTTGCCGTGCCCGTTTTGCCTTTGGCTTGACGGTGTGCCGCCTTGTCCCATTAAGTCTGCAATGGGGAGTATTGCTATGCTGAGCGCTTTTAAACTCGAACGCGATCGCCTGACGCGCATCGAACTGGAAGACAACAACGACACACTCAACACCTCAGTGTGGGTCGATTTAATCGAGCCCGACGACACTGAACGTGATCGTGTGCAATCCGAGCTGGGCCAAAGCCTGGCGACGCGTCCGGAACTGGAAGACATCGAGGCCTCCGCACGTTTCTTCGAAGATGAAGATGGCCTGCACATTCACTCCTTCTTCTTCTTTGAAGATGCGGAAGACCACGCTGGCAACTCCACCGTGGCATTCACCATCCGTGAAGATCGCCTCTATACATTACGCGAGCGCGAGCTGCCGGCTTTCCGTCTCTATCGTATGCGCGCCCGTAACCAGACGCTGACCGATGGCAACGCCTACGAGCTGTTGCTGGATCTGTTTGAGACGAAAATCGAACAGCTGGCGGATGAGATCGAGAACATCTATAGCGCGCTGGAAAAACTCAGCCGCGTGATCATGGAAGGGCAACAGGGTGAAGAGTACGATCAGGCGCTGTCGCGTCTGGCGGAGCTGGAGGATATCGGCTGGAAAGTGCGTTTGTGTCTGATGGATACCCAACGCGCGCTGAATTTCCTGGTGCGTAAAGCCCGTCTGCCAGGCAATCAGCTGGAGCAGGCGCGTGAAATCCTGCGCGATATCGAATCCCTGCTGCCGCATAACGAATCGCTGTTCCAGAAGGTGAACTTCCTGATGCAGGCAGCAATGGGCTTTATCAACATCGAGCAGAACCGCATCATCAAGATCTTCTCGGTGGTGTCGGTGGTGTTCCTGCCACCCACGCTGGTGGCATCCAGCTACGGGATGAACTTCGAGTTTATGCCTGAGCTGAAGTGGAGTTTTGGTTATCCTGGCGCGATTACCCTGATGATTCTCGCCGGTCTGGCGCCGTACCTCTATTTCAAACGGAAAAACTGGTTGTAATAACACGGCCAGACAGGTTTTACCGATTTCGTAGCGGCGCGATTTATCGCGTTCATCTGAAGCGACAATGCTGCTAACAGATGCGTAACAAATTGCGCCGCGACAAAACTGGCATGGTTTAACTTTTCTGCGTAGGCTGTTGTCACTTCTCACTTTCTGATTTCCACCCTATGGCGCGTCTTTCTTTGCGACAGCAGTGGACCATTCTGCTGATTGCTTCGTTAGTACTGGGGATCATTCTCCAGCTGTTTCACCTTCCTGCTGCACTGCTTTTAGGTCCGATGATCGTCGGAACCGTCATGGGCCTTTCTGGCGCGACCGTCCGCATCGACAAACGTTTGTTTGTGCTCGCACAAGCGGTGTTGGGGTGCATGATCGGGCAAACGCTGTCACCGGCTATTCTCTCACCGCTGTTAGCGGATTGGCCGGTGGTGCTGGCGGTATTGGTGCTTACGCTGGCGGCCAGCGGTTTGTCGGGCTTTCTACTGGTGCGCTTTAGCAACCTTCCAGGGCCAACCGGTGCGTGGGGATCGTCGCCTGGCGGCGCTTCTGCGATGGTGGCGATGGCCGGTGATTTCGGTGCGGACGTGCGCTTAGTGGCGTTTATGCAGTATCTGCGCGTGCTGTTTGTGGCGACTGCAGCCGCGGTGGTGGCGCGCATTGGGCTGGGCACTAACGGTGGTGCCGTGGAGCTGGTATGGTTCCCTGCCTTACAAAGCAGCTTCATCCTGACATTGGTGGTGATGTTCGCGGGCGCCTGGCTGGGACAAAAACTGCGTATCCCTTCGGGTGCGCTGCTGCTGCCCGCGCTGATTGGTGCGACGCTGCACGGCACCGATGTTGCCACTTTGCAGGTGCCGGAGTGGTTGCTGGCGCTGGCCTATGCGTTGATTGGCTGGAGCGTGGGCTTGCGCTTTACACGCCCGATCTTCCTGCTGGCGCTGCGCACCTTGCCGCAAATGCTGTTGTCGATTTTCGGCTTGATGCTGCTGTGTGGTGGATTGGCGTGGATGCTGACGCAGGTGTTGCACGTCGATCTGATGACGGCGTATCTGGCAACCAGCCCGGGTGGGCTGGATACCGTGGCGATTATTGCGGCGGGCAGCCGGGTCGATATCGCGTTTGTGATGGCATTGCAGACATTACGCCTGTTCACCATCTTGCTGACCGGCCCGGCTATCGCACGCTTTATCTCACGTTACGCGCACGCGGGTGCGAGCTGAGAATGCGACTGCATCAACGATAAACACGGCGAGCGCCAGCCAGATAAAGCCGAAGGTGACCATCTTGTCTGGCGTCAGACTTTCGCCGTAGAACACCACCGCGAGCAGGAACATCAGCGTGGGGCCGAGATACTGGAAGAAACCCACGGTCGACAAACGCAGGCGTGCACAGGCGGCGGCAAACAGCATCAGTGGAATCGTGGTGATGATGCCTGCGGCGATCAACTTCAGGTTGAGGCTAAGAGGATTGGCGCTGAGGTGGCTGGTGGCGCTGTCAGCAAAGCCAAACAAGTAGATGGCCGCCAGCGGAAACAGCCACGCGGTCTCGATCAGCATGCCGCTCTGCGCATCCACCTGAATTTTCTTTCTCAACAAACCATAGACGGCAAAACTCAGCGCCAGGCCAAGGCCAATAATCGGCAGCGAGCCAAATTGCCATAGCTGCACCAGCACGCCGAGTGTTGCCAGTAAAACCGCCAGCCACTGCAGGCGGCGGAAGCGCTCGCGCAGGAACAGCATACCAAACACCACGTTGATCAGCGGGTTGATAAAGTAGCCGAGGCTGGCTTCCAGCATATGCTGATTATTCACTGCCCAGATAAACAGCAGCCAGTTGCCGCCAATGGTGACGGCAGTGACGGCCAGCAACAGCACTTTCTTTGGCTGAGCGAGCACCGTGCGCACCTGCTGCCAGCTGCGGCTCAGGGTAATCAGTACCAGCATAAACAGTGCCGACCAAATCACGCGATGCGTCATGATTTCTGTCGGTGGAACTTCCTTCACCAGCTTGAAGTAGGCTGGCGCAATGCCCCAGATAAAGTAAGCGCCGAGCGCATAACCTATGCCCTGACGCGTTTGTTGCGTATCCATCATGCTTTCCAAAAAAGGTCATTAGCCAATCAAATAGGTTGCGGTTGCTGTGGCGATATAATCGCCCTGCTGGTTGTGCAGTTCCACTCGCGCCACCGCCACTTTATTACCGGCGCGCAGCAGGCTGCTGGTGGCGACAAAGCGATCGCCGCGTCCAGGGCGTAAATAGTCAACGCGCATATCGATAGTGCCCATGCGCGACAGACGCTGACGCAGTTCCTCTTCGCTGATGCTCTCCTGACGCGACAGCGCATGACTGACGCACACCAGACCGGCGGCGACATCCAGCACTGAGGCAATCACGCCGCCGTGCAAAATCTGCTGCGCCGCATTACCGACCAGCATGGTTTTGTTGGCAAAGCCCAACTCGGCGTAATCCGCTTCGAGTCGATCCAGCTCTAAACCCAGCGCCTGATTGAAGGGCATGTGATAAACAAAGATTTCGCCAATCAGGCGGCGAGCTTCCTGCTGTGACAGCAACGGGGATGACATGTTTTCTGCCTTAAGATGTTAAAGAGTTGTGTATATTATGCCGCGTTCGCGCGGCTTTCCAGTTTCAGAAATCGGCACTGATCAACCTGTCTCTTTGCGTGTAGAATGGCGTGCTTTTTGAACATGGGCCTAATAATGACAACACGCAGTTCCCTGGAGAATGTTATGCGTAAACTATACGCGTTGCTGACCGCAGCTTTGATGATACCTGCGCTGGCACAGGCTGATGAAGCCACTATAAAAGAGGTGCATGACGCCCCGGCAGTGAAGGGCAGTATTATTGCGAACCTGTTGGAAAAACACGATAACCCGTTCGTGCTTTATCCTTACGAAAACAACTATTTGCTTTACACCTACACCAGTGACATGAACAAAGAGGCGATCTCTTCGTACAACTGGGCTGACAAAGCAAAAAACGATGAAGTAAAATTCCAGCTCAGCCTGGCGTTCCCACTGTGGCGTGGCATTCTGGGTGATAATTCGGTGTTGGCCGCGTCCTATACGCAGCGCTCGTGGTGGCAGCTCTCCAACCGTGGTGCGTCATCGCCGTTCCGTGAAACCAACTATGAGCCGCAGATTTTCCTAGGCTGGGCAACGGATTACACTTTTGCCGGCTGGACTCTGCGCGACATCGAAACCGGTCTTAACCACGAGTCTAACGGACGTAGCGATCCGACATCACGCAGCTGGAACCGCGTCTATGCGCGCCTGATGGCGCAGAACGGTAACTTCCTTGCGGAAATCAAACCGTGGTATCGCATTCCAGAAAATGAAAATAACGATGATAACCCCGACATTACCAAGTACATGGGCTACTATCGCGCCAAGCTCGGTTATGAAATGGGTGAAAGTATCTTTAGCGTGGAAGGCAACTACAACTGGAACAGCGGCTATGGCGGCGCGACTTTCGCCTGGAGCTATCCTATCTCTGAGCATGTGCGCTTTTACACCCAGCTGTTCAGCGGGTATGGTGAATCGCTTATCGACTATAACCATCGTCAGACCCGTTTTGGCGTGGGTGTAACACTTAACGATCTGTTCTAACCAGTCAGAAAAACAGGATTACCGTGGCAACATCGGCAGTGCTTAATCAGGAAATGCTGGCGCAGCAGGTATTACAAGATACCTTCGGCTACCAGCAATTTCGCCCCGGTCAGCAAACCATCATCGAAACCGCGCTCGCAGGGCGTGATTGTCTGGTGGTGATGCCGACCGGCGGCGGCAAATCGCTGTGCTATCAAATCCCGGCGCTGGTGCGCGAGGGGCTGACGCTGGTGGTTTCACCGCTGATATCACTGATGAAGGATCAGGTCGATCAATTGCTGGCCAACGGCGTGGCAGCGGCGTGTCTCAACTCGACGCAGACGCGTGAGCAGCAGCAACAGGTCTTTGCGGATTGTCGCACCGGTAAGCTGAAGCTGCTGTATATCGCGCCTGAACGTCTGATGATGGATAACTTCCTCGACAGCCTGCACCAGTGGAATCCGGTGATGCTGGCGGTGGATGAGGCGCACTGTATCTCGCAATGGGGCCATGATTTCCGCCCGGAGTATGGCTCGATTGGTCAACTGCGTCAGCGTTTCCCGGATCTGCCGGTGATGGCGCTGACGGCAACTGCTGACGAAACCACGCGTAATGACATCGCTCATCTGTTGCAGATGGACGATCCGCTGATTCAAATCAGCAGCTTTGACCGCCCGAATATTCGCTACACGCTGGTGGAAAAATTTAAACCGACCGACCAGCTGTTGCGCTATGTACAGGAGCAGCGGGGTAAAAGCGGCATTATTTACTGTAACAGCCGTGCCAAAGTGGAAGACACGGCCGCGCGTCTGCAAAGCCGTGGGCTGAGTGTCGGCGCGTATCACGCCGGTATCGACAGCGCCCAGCGCGCGCACGTGCAGGAAGCCTTCCAGCGTGATGACCTGCAAATTGTGGTTGCCACCGTGGCATTTGGTATGGGCATCAACAAGCCTAATGTGCGCTTCGTGGTGCACTTTGATATTCCGCGCAATATCGAATCCTACTATCAGGAAACCGGTCGCGCCGGGCGTGATGGCCTGCCCGCCGAAGCGATGATGCTTTACGATCCGGCGGATATGGCGTGGTTACGTAAATGTCTGGAAGAGAAAGCGCCCGGCCCGTTACAGGATATTGAGCGTCACAAGCTCAATGCGATGGGCGCGTTTGCCGAAGCGCAAACCTGCCGTCGTTTAGTGCTGCTCAACTACTTTGGTGAAGGGCGTCAGCAGCAGTGCGGCAACTGCGATATCTGCCTTGATCCTCCACGTCGATATGATGGTTTAGTGGAAGCGCAGAAGGCGCTTTCCAGCATTTATCGTACCGGCCAGCGCTTTGGTATGGGCTATATTGTCGACGTGCTGCGCGGTTCCACCAACCATCGCATTCGCGATAACGGGCACGATAAATTGCCGGTTTACGGCATCGGCCGTGAGCAGAGTCAGGAGCATTGGGTCAGCGTGCTGCGTCAGCTGATCCATCTTGGTATGGTGACGCAAAATATTGCCATGCACTCCGCTTTACAGCTCACGGAAGCGGCGCGTCCGGTATTGCGTGCCGAAGTGCCATTGATGCTGGCGGTACCGCGCATCGTCACGGTGAAGAGCCGCAGCAGCTCGCCAAAAGTGCACAGTGGCAATTACGATCGCACCTTGTTTGGCAAGTTGCGCAAATTGCGTAAGGCGATTGCCGACGAATCTAACATTCCGCCATACGTGGTGTTTAACGATGCCACATTGATTGAGATGGCGGAGCAAATGCCGATTACCGCGTCAGAAATGTTGAGCGTGAACGGTGTCGGTCATCGCAAGCTGGAACGTTTTGGTAAACCGTTCCTGGTGATGATCAAAGAACATGTCGATGAAGAGTAAAGGAAAGAAACCATGTTGATGTTATTCGCCACTGTCGCGCTGGTGCATCTGGTTGCGCTAATGAGCCCTGGCCCGGACTTCTTCTTTGTGTCGCAAACGGCGGCCAGCCGCTCGCGCAAAGAGGCGATGATGGGCGTATTGGGTATTACGCTGGGGATCGTCATCTGGGCGGGCGTGGCGCTGATGGGCCTGCATCTGATCCTGCAGAAAATGGCCTGGCTGCATGAAATCATCATGGTGGGCGGTGGTTTGTACCTGCTGTGGATGGGCTGGCAGTTGCTGCGCTCAGCACGTCAGCAGCATAAAGCCCCACAGGTTAATGCGCCGGTGGTGGAACTGCCAAAGAAAGGTATGAGTTTCCTGAAAGGTTTTCTGACTAATCTGTCGAACCCGAAAGCGATTATCTACTTCGGCAGCGTGTTTTCACTGTTTGTCGGCAATGATGTGGGTGCGATGGAGCGCTGGGGCCTGTTCATGCTGATCGTGGGTGAAACCTTTGCCTGGTTTACGCTGGTGGCGGCGATCTTCGCGCTACCGTGGATGCGGGATAAGTATCAGCGTATGGCGAAGTGGGTTGATGGCATGGCGGGTGTGCTATTTGCCGGATTCGGCATTCACCTGATTATTTCTCGTTAAATCGATTTTCCTTGCCATTTCGGCACCGGGCAGAGCTCGCCCCTCACGTACCTCGTGTACGTTCCGGGGTTTGTGCGGCTTGCCGGCGCCGAACTGGCTGCACCACCGACGATTTACCCTCGGTGTGACTGATTGCAAAACCTCTTACGCGATTCTGCGCGCACTTGCCAGCAAGGCTCCGACGGCCATAAACAAGCCACCAAAGGTGCGGTTCATCAGCTTCATCTGTTTTGGCCCTTTAATCCAGCCCGCAATGCGTGTTGCCAGCGTGGCGTAACCAATCATCACAATAATATCAACCACGATGGTGGTGACACCGAGCACCAGATATTGCATGAGCTGCGGCTGGTGTGGCTGAATGAATTGCGGAAATAGTGCAGCGAGAAACACGATGCTTTTCGGGTTGGTAAGATTCACCAGGATAGCGCGTTTGAACAAACGACGACGCGGCATCGCTTTCGCCACGGCATCCAAATCAATACCGCCTGCGGAACGCCACTGCTGAATCCCAAGCCACACCAAATACGCGGCACCTGCCCACTTCAGTACTTCAAAGGCCATGATCGATTGTGAAAATAGCGCCCCCAAACCGGCGCCGACCAGCACGATGTGAATCGCCAGACCCAGCTGTAAGCCAGTGATGGAAGCCGCCGCGCCGCGGTAGCCATGGCTAATGCCGGTGCTCATGGTGTTGATTGCACCAGAACCGGGTGAAAGACTGAGGATAGTTGTGGTCAACAGGTAGGTTAACCACCATTCAATGGTCATGTGTGACATTCCCTGAAGTGAACGAAGTGTGACACAATACGCCAGAATATCGCGGTGCGCTATGGCGTACAGGCACGCGATGAGGCTTTTTTTCAGGGGGACGGATGCAGCATCACAAACAGAGTTGGCTCGGGCGTGAGAAAGGCTTTTCAGCCTTTGCTACGGGTCCGCTGCTCGACTTCTGGCGACGTCGTGAGGAGTGTGAATTTACCGGCGTCGGTAACCTGAAGATTCGCTATGTTCGTTTCACCTCACCGCAACATCGCCGTGTCATCCTGATTGTGCCCGGCCGCATCGAAAGCTATATCAAATACCCGGAACTGGCTTACGATCTGTTTCACTGCGGCTATGACGTGGTGATTATTGACCATCGCGGGCAGGGCCGATCCGATCGCTTGCTGGCGGATTCTCATCGCGGGCATGTGGTGGAATTCAACCATTACGTTGACGATCTGGAAACGCTGTATCTGAAAGAGATAGTCAGCAACCATTATCAGCAACGCTACGTGCTGGCCCATTCGATGGGCGGTGCAATTTTGGCACTGTTTTTAGCACGCCAGCCGCAGGCATTCCATGCGGCGGTATTCTCGGCACCGATGTTTGGCATTGTGTTGCCGTTGCCCGACTGGATGGCGCACCCGATTTTAGACTGGGCGGAAAAACTGCCGGCAATCCGCGAACGCTATGCGCTCGGCACCGGCCGCTGGCGAGCCAGCCCGTTTGGCATTAATCGCCTGACGCACAGTCGTGAACGTTATCGGCGCAACCTGCGTTTTTACGCCGACGATCCGGGGTTGCGTGTGGGAGGGCCGACCTATCATTGGGTGCGTGAAGGCGTCTATGCCGGACGCAGCATCATCAGTCAGGCGGCGAAAATTACCACACCGGCGCTGGTGTTACAGGCCAGCGAAGACGATGTGGTGGATAACCGCGCACAAGATATTTTTTGTACGGCGATGGCCGATGCGGGACATCCCTGCGAAGGAACCGTGCCGTATGTGATTCAAGGCGCGCGTCACGAGATTTTGTTCGAAACAGACGCCATGCGCGCTGAAGCGCTTAACCTGGTGGTCGATTTTTTCGAGCGCCACGTTTAACTCATTTTCCGACATCAATACCAGAGGTTTACATGTACCACATCGTCGCATCCGACCTGGATGGCACGCTGCTCTCACCGGAACACCGCCTGACACCTTTTGCTCGCACCACGCTGCAGGAACTGGTGGCGCAAGATGTCCACTTCGTTTTTGCCACCGGTCGTCACTATATCGACGTGGGCCAGATGCGCGATAACCTCGGCATTCCGGCGTACATGATCACCTCTAACGGTGCCCGTGTGCACAATGCAGCAGGTGAACTGGTGTTTAGCCATAACCTCGATGCCGATATCGCCAGCGAACTCTACGGTCTGCAGTATCACGATGAGCATATCCTGACACACGTGTATCGCGACGATGAGTGGTATATGAGCCGCCATCGCCCGGAGGAACAGGACTACTTCCGCGAGTCGGTGTTTAACTATCAGGTGTACCAGCCAGGCATGCTGGAAACCGACGGTATCAGCAAGGTGTTCTTTACCTGTGACGATCCTGAGCGTCTGGCACCACTGGAACTGGCGATTGAAGCGCGCTGGGGCGATCGCGTGAATGTCAGTTTCTCACTGCCGACCTGTCTGGAAGTGATGGCGGGTGGTGTATCGAAAGGGCATGCACTGGAAGCCGTAGCCAAACAACTCGGATACTCATTGAAAGAGTGTATCGCTTTTGGCGATGGCATGAATGACGTGGAAATGCTGAGCATGGCGGGTAAAGGCTGCATTATGCGCAATGCGCACCAGCGCCTGAAAGATACGCTGCCAACGTTAGAAGTGATTGGCAGCAATGCTGAAGATGCGGTGCCGCATACGCTGCGCAAGCTGTTCCTTGCTTAAAAAAATGGGCCGGAATCACCGGCCCATTCCCGTTATGCCATCTGCTTCTTGTGCTTATGTTCGCTGACCATGGTGAGCAGCAGTAAAATCACGGCTAACACCGATCCGGCAATCATCACCATGAAGCCACCATCCCAGCCGAAGTAATCCACGGTGTAACCGACAATCGCACTGGCTGCCACCGAGCCGCCAAGATAACCAAACAAACCGGTAAAGCCCGCGGCAGTACCAGCGGCTTTTTTCGGCGCCAGCTCCAGCGCGTGCAGACCAATCAGCATCACCGGGCCGTAAATCAGGAAACCAATGACGATCATGCACAGCATATCGATACCTGGATTGCCTGGCGGGTTAAGCCAGTACACCACCGTCGCGATGGTCACCAGCGTCATAAAGAACACGCCGGTCGCGCCACGATTGCCTCGGAACACCTTGTCCGACATCCAGCCGCACAGCAGGGTGCCGGGAATGCCTGCATATTCATAGAAGAAGTAAGCCCACGAAGATTTATCCAGCGTGAAGTGCTTCACCTCTTTCAGGTAAGTGGGTGACCAGTCGAGAATGCCGTAACGCAGCAGGTAGACAAACACGTTAGCCAGCGCGATATACCACAGCAGCTTATTGGGCAGGATGTACTGCATGAAAATCTGCTTTGCCGTCAGCTCCTCCTCATGATTCTCGCTGTAATCCGGCGGGTAGTCGTTTTTGTGAGCTTCAATCGGTGGCAGGCCACAAGACTGCGGCGTATCGCGCATCAGGGCAAAGGCAATAATGGCGATGAGGATGGCACCAAACGCCGGCATATAGAGTGCGGCTTTCCAGTCGTTAAACCACGCCATACCCAGCAGGAACAGCAGTGGGGGAATGCCGCCGCCCACGTTATGGGCGCAGTTCCACACCGAGACAATCCCGCCGCGCTCCTTCTGTGACCACCAGTGCACCATGGTGCGCCCGCATGGCGGCCAACCCATACCCTGGAACCAACCGCACAGGAACAGCAGCACAAACATCACCATGATGCTGGAAGTGGCCCACGGCACAAAGCCCATAAAGAGCATCACCGCAGCGGCCAGAATCAGTCCGGCAGGTAAAAAGACGCGCGGATTTGAACGGTCAGAGACGGAACCCATGATGAACTTGGAAAAACCGTAGGCGATGGAGATTCCGGACAGCGCAAAGCCAAGATCGCCACGTGAAAAGCCCTGCTCAACTAAATAGGGCATCGCCAGCGCAAAGTTTTTACGGACCAGGTAATAGGCGGCATAGCCAAAGAAAATGCCGATGAAGATTTGCCAGCGTAGCCGACGATAAAGCGGATCGACACGATCGTCAGCGACTTGCGGCTGATGCGGTGCCGGTTTGAAGATACTCAACATGAATGTGGCCCTCCAGGGCGCGATATTTTTATAAATTCCCAGCAGGTTGGGTCAAAAGCCCTCTGGCGTAACAACAAAACCAAAGTTCCATTTCGCGCAAAGGATAGTGATGGTTACGCCACGTTACTGTGATGTGTGACACAATTGTTACAGTTTGATGACATTAAAGAGCGATATAAACCAGAAAATGTTGGTAATCGCGCATGAAGCGTCGGGGTTTTTGGGGTTGGAAGGGGAATCCGTTGCTGCGTCGAATGACATTCACTGCATCCGCAATCCGCGAGCTGATTTCGGCAGTGGACCTCATCTCAATGAGAGAAGGGGATTCGGCGATTTGTTTGATTTTAATTTGACCACTCGTCAACCAGAAATTTCAGCCCGTCCACGACAGTTTGTTTACACTAGCGCCACTGTTCATTTTGGGATCAATACCGTGCTGTTACTGATCGTTACCACCATTTTGTGGGCTTTTTCCTTTAGTTTGATAGGGGAATACCTTGCGGGCCAGGTTGACTCCTGGTTCTCTGTGTTGATGCGCCTTGGGTTGGCTGCGCTCGTTTTTTTGCCCTTCCTGCGCTGGAAGGGCTATCGCGCCTCAACCATCCTGCTGTACATGCTGGTGGGAATGCTGCAACTCGGTGTCATGTATCTGCTGAGTTTTGAGGCTTATACCTACCTCAGCGTGACAGAATTCCTGTTGTTCACCGTGATGACGCCGCTCTACGTCACGCTGATTTACGATTTGCTCAGCAGACGTCGGCTGCGAATCGGCTATGCCTTCAGCGCGCTGCTGGCGGTAGCCGGCGCGGCCATCATTCGCTATGACAAAGTTAGCGATCATTTCTGGTTCGGTTTGCTGCTGGTGCAGGCGGCAAACATCTGCTTTGCCATCGGTATGGTCGGCTACAAGCGCCTGCAGGAAACCCGCCCAATGCCGCAACACACGGCCTTCTCGTGGTTCTATCTTGGCGCGGTGATCATCGCCATCATTGCGTGGAGCTTGTGGGGTAACCCGAACAAACTGCCGACCACCTCACTGCAGTGGGGCATTCTGGTGTGGCTGGGCGTGGCGGCATCAGGTCTAGGCTATTTTATGTGGAACTACGGTGCGACGCAGGTCGATGCGGGTACGCTGGGCATCATGAACAACATGCACGTACCGGCGGGCTTGCTGGTGAACCTGGCGATCTGGCAGGAAAAACCGCACTGGCCGAGCTTTATTGCCGGGGCGATTGTCATTTTCGCTTCGCTATACGTGCACAAGCGTTGGGTGGTGGGGCATGGGTCCAAAAGCGATGCCTAAATGGCCGAGCTGAATGGCTAACAAGCACGTTGCTTTGCTCTGTTATCAAAGCGACGCTAAAAGCTTAAGAGAAGGGATGGCGTGGCAGTGGAGCAAAGCGTCCGAGCCATAGATGACGAGGCCGATCCACAGGGAAGTAAGATTCCTTCGTGATCGGAGCGGCCTGCATCTGACCTGATATCAAAGCGACGCTCAAAGCTTAAGGGAAGGGATAGCGTGGCAGAGGAGCAAAGCGTCCGAGCCATGGATGGCGAGGCCGATCCACAGGGATGTGGGATTCCTTTGCGATCTGCCACGCTATCCCTGACTGAGCACAAACACACAGCAATCAGCCCATTCCTGAAAAGCCATCAGCCCTTTTTCGCAGGCGCCGCAGGACGATTCATCATCGTCAGTCCCTTCAAAAAGTTACGCAGAATCTGGTCACCGCATTCGCGGTAGTTCTTATGGTCCGGATTGCGGAAAATCGCACCGACTTCAGCCTGTGAAATCTTAAAGTTTGCCTTCTCCAGCACCACGGGAATATCCGTGGTCTTCAGCGCAAACGCGATGCGCAACTTCTTAATGAAAATATTGTTATTCATACGGCGTTCAACCGAAGGTGCGGGCGCATCTTCACTCTTACCGCGACGGAAGAAAATCAAACCGTTGAGGAAATAGCCCATCAGCACGTCTGGCAACTTACGGAACGCCGCATCCTCATCCTTTTTCATCCACGCCTGCACATCCTCCAGCGGCACTTCACTGCCCGCTAAGGCAAAAATCTCCACCACTTTGCTATCGCTCAAATCAAGCATATAGCGCACGCTGCGCAGAACATCGTTACTCGTCATGGTGAAACTCTCTTGGTCGCGGATTGAGGCGGCGCATTATAGAGCAGGCCGGGCAGGGATAACAGCATGGGCGACACAGGTCGCCCAAGAGATGATCAAGAAATTGACTGCAATGAACCCGGGCGAGCGGCATCGCGTACAAACGGCAGATGGTCACAGGCGTGCTGGCGGGCGAAGCGCACAAAGGCTTCTAACACCGGCTGACGCTGCTCACCATCGCGCACGGCGGCATATAAACGGCTCCACAAACCCTCACCCAATGTTTTGGTCACCACCAGACCCTGCTTTTCAAAACTCTCCACCACCCAATGCGGAAGGGCCGCAATACCCATCTGTGCTGACACCATCTGAATCAGCAACAACGTATTGTCCACACTCTTCAACGCCGGACTGATACCTGCAGGCTGCAGGAAATGACGCCAGATATCGAGACGCTGACGCTGCACCGGATAGATCATCAGCACCTCATCGGCTAGATCTTCCGGTGAGATATGTTCCAGCTTTGCCAGCGGATGGTCCGGGGCCAGCACCAGACGCACCTCAAAATCAAACATCGGCGTATAGAACAAACCGCTGCGCGGCAGGATATCGGAGGTCAACACCACATCCAGTTCGCCCTGCTGCAAGGCGGGTTGGGGATCAAAAGTCACGCCCGATTTAAAATCGACCACCACTTGCGGCCAGCTCTGGCGGAAATTATTGAGGGCCGGCGTCAGCCACTGAATGCAGCTGTGGCACTCAATGGCGATGCGCAGCGTGGTCTGATGCGGCTCGTGGCATGCCTGCAACGCCTGCTGAATCTGCGGCAAAATCTGCTCGGCCAACTGCAGCATGATTTCCCCCTGCGGCGTAAACCGCAACGGCTGGCTCTTGCGCACAAACAGGCGAAAGCCCAGCCGCTGTTCCAGATCGCTGAACTGATGAGATAACGCCGATTGTGTCTGATGAAGCTGAGCGGCGGCAGCGGCCAACGAGCCGGTATTCTGCAACGCCTGCAGCGTTCTCAGGTGTTTGAGTTCGATCATGAGAGTCCTTCACATCGAGATTGAACAAATTGCGCTTGAGGAACATACAGTACCCGCAGATTATGGCGGTGTAAACATCTGGACGGCTAAACATCTTAAGCAAGCGCCACCGCCACATGACTTTCGTCCAGTTCAGGCGTTCAGCGGACGGCAATTTCACTCGCTGGATGAACGTAAACGGGCTCGACCCGTTAAGCATATCTGGAGATCACTAAATGACCATTCTGAACCATACGCTCGGTTTCCCTCGTGTCGGTCTGCGTCGTGAACTGAAAAAAGCACAGGAAAGCTACTGGGCAGGCAACAGCTCACAGGAAGCGCTGCTGGCCGTGGGGCGCGAGCTGCGCGCTCGTCACTGGCAACAGCAGAAAGACGCGGGGGTGGATCTGCTGCCCGTGGGCGATTTCGCCTGGTACGATCATGTGCTGACCACCAGCCTGATGCTGGGCAATGTGCCGGCGCGCCATCAGAACCAGGATGGATCGGTCGATCTCGATACGCTGTTCCGTCTGGGACGTGGCCGCGCACCCAGCGGCGAACCTGCCGCCGCCGCTGAAATGACCAAATGGTTCAACACCAACTATCACTATATGGTGCCGGAATTCACGCAAGGCCAGCAGTTCTCACTGAGCTGGACACAGCTGCTCGAGGAAGTGGACGAAGCATTGGCGCTGGGCCATCCGATCAAACCGGTGCTGCTGGGACCGGTCACTTACCTGTGGTTGGGCAAAGTCAAAGGTGAGCCGTTTGACCGCCTGTCGTTGCTGAAAGCGATTCTGCCGGTCTATCAGCAAGTGCTGGCTGAACTGCATCAGCGCGGTATTGAATGGGTGCAGATAGATGAACCCGCGCTGGTGCTGGAGCTGCCACAGGAATGGCGTGCGGCGTTCAAGCCTGCCTACGATGCGCTGCAAGGTCATGTAAAACTGCTACTGACGACCTACTTTGACAGCATTGGTCAAAATCTTGATGTCATTAAGACGCTGCCGGTTCAAGGTTTGCACGTTGACCTGGTGCATGGCAAAGATGACATCCAGCATATTCACCAACAGCTCCCCACCGACTGGCTGCTCTCAGTCGGGGTGATCAACGGCCGCAATGTCTGGCGTGCCGATCTCAGCCGCTGGTTCGATCGCCTGAAACCGCTGGTCGGGCAGCGTAAAAATCTGTGGATTGGTTCCTCCTGCTCGCTGCTGCACAGCCCGATCGATCTCAGTGTCGAAACCCGGCTCGATGCGGAAGTGAAAAGCTGGTTTGCCTTTGCTTTACAGAAGTGTGCTGAGCTGAAGTTGTTGAGCCAGGCGCTCAATAATAACGATGCGGCCTCGCTGACGGAGTGGAGCGCGCCGATTCGTGCCCGCTCTCATTCTTCGCGCGTGCACAATGCCGCAGTGGGTGCACGTCTGGCGAATATTCAGGCCAAAGACGTTGAGCGCGCCAGCCACTATGGCGAACGCGCCAAAGCGCAGCGCCATCGCTTTAATCTGCCTGCCTGGCCGACCACCACAATTGGATCCTTCCCGCAAACCACCGAAATTCGCGGCCTGCGACTCGACTTCAAAAAAGGCAATATCGATGGAGGCCACTATCGCACCGGCATCGCGGAGCACATCAAGCAGGCGATTGCTGAGCAGGAACGGCTCGGGCTGGATGTGCTGGTGCACGGCGAAGCTGAGCGTAATGACATGGTGGAATACTTCGGCGAAAACCTCGATGGCTTCGTGTTTACGCAAAATGGCTGGGTGCAAAGTTATGGCTCTCGCTGTGTGAAGCCGCCGGTGATCATCGGTGATGTCAGTCGCCCGCAGCCGATTACCGTTGAGTGGGCGAAGTACGCGCAATCGCTGACTGAAAAGCCAGTGAAAGGTATGCTCACCGGCCCGGTCACGATTCTGTGCTGGTCATTCCCGCGTGAAGACGTGACGCGGGAAACCCTTGCTAAACAGATTGCACTGGCGCTGCGTGATGAAGTGGAAGACCTGGAAAAAGCCGGGATCGGGATCATTCAGATTGATGAACCCGCTCTGCGCGAAGGCTTACCATTGCACCAGTCGGATTGGGCGGCGTACCTGACTTGGGCAGTTGATGCCTTCCGCCTCAACGCGGCTGTGGCGCAGGATGAAACGCAGATCCACACGCACATGTGTTATTGCGAGTTCAATGACATCATGGATTCGATAGCGGCACTGGACGCGGACGTGATTACCATCGAAACCTCACGCTCGGATATGGAATTGCTGGATGCGTTTAAAGCGTTCGAATACCCGAACGAAATTGGGCCAGGTGTGTATGACATTCATTCCCCGAACGTACCCAGCGTAGAATGGATTGAAGATCTGCTGCACAAAGCGGCGCAAAGCATTCCGCCCGCACGTTTGTGGGTCAACCCGGACTGTGGTTTGAAAACCCGCGGCTGGAGTGAAACCCGGCAGGCGCTGGCGAACATGGTGACCGCCGCGAAAAAGCTGCGCGCAGAATCGGCGTAATCGCGATAAACAGGGGCGCCGTGCAGCGCCCCTTGTTATTACGCGTTGGGTGCAACGCCATACTGCTTAAACCAGGCCAGCATCCGTGCCCAGCCATCAGCGGCGGAGTCAGCATGGTAGCTTGGGCGATAATCGGCATTAAACGCGTGTCCCGCTTCCGGATACACCACGATCTCCGCTTTGGCATTGGCGGCGTGCAGCGCCTGACGCATCTTATCAATGCTCTCTAACGGGATGCTCTCATCCTGACCGCCGTACAGTCCCAGCACCGGAGCGTTAAGATCGACAGCCACATCGATAGGATGTTTTTGTTGTTTGAGGGTTTTCTCACCCTCTAACCGACCATACCAGGCCGCCGCCGCCCGCACCTGCGGATTGTGCGCGGCGAACAGCCAACTGATGCGTCCGCCCCAGCAGAAGCCCGTGATTGCCATGCGACGAATATCGCCATCGTGGCGTGCGGCCCAGTTGGCAACGTGATCGAGATCGGACAGCACCTGAGAATCGGGCACCTTGCTGACCAGTTCTTTGAACAGTGTCGGGATATCACTGTAGTCACCAGGATCGCCTTCACGGAAATAGAGTTCAGGTGCAACCGCCAGATAACCTTCCAGCGCCAGACGACGGCAGATATCTTTAATATGCTCGTGAACGCCAAAAATCTCCTGCACCACCAGAATCACCGGCAGCTTGCCTTCATAGGATTTGGGGCGAGCATAATAAGCCGGCAGGTTCTCTCCCTGGCTGGGAACAGACGTTTCACCGGTGTGAATAGCGTCACTGACGGTGGTAATGGTGCTGCTGGCGATGGGCTGAACGGCTGGGGCAAAGCCGCCGGCTGCTGATTTTTGTGCCATATTGTCTTCGGTTTTCATGGTTCTCTCCGTGCTAGCAAGTGCGCAATCACGTAACTATAGCCTGGCCCAGGAGCAAGGCTGACGTAGGGTTCAGAGGGATGTGTACTTATGTTCTTCTTCTCTATTAACACCGCCACCCGAACTTACGCAGTACCGCTTGTAGCAATTCGGAATTGCCGAGCTGCAATGTGTGATTAAAATCACATAATAATTTCCTGATAATGTAAGTTTCATTGTCGATGGTGAAATAAATCACATATTTATATGACGCTCTGGCGTAGAGTGACACGCATATCCCTTATCTATCAGGAGTCTGTTATGGCCCAGTCTGACGTTTTCCACCTTGGTATCACTAAAGCCGATCTGAAAGGAGCCACACTGGCTATCGTTCCCGGCGATCCGGAGCGTGTGAAAAAAATCGCTGCGCTGATGGATAATCCACAGCATCTGGCTTCGCACCGTGAATTCACCACTTACCTGGCGGAAGTGGATGGCAAGCCGGTGGTGGTATGTTCTACCGGTATCGGCGGTCCATCGACCTCTATTGCCGTGGAAGAACTGGCGCAGCTCGGCGTGCGCACTTTCCTGCGTGTGGGCACGACCGGGGCGATCCAGCCGAATATCAATGTCGGCGACGTGCTGGTGACCACTGCTTCGGTGCGTCTTGACGGTGCCAGCCTGCACTTTGCGCCGATGGAGTTCCCGGCAGTGGCCGATTTCACCTGCACCACCGCGCTGGTGGCCGCAGCAGAAGCCTGCGGTGCCAAAACGCACATCGGTATTACCGCTTCTTCTGACACCTTCTACCCGGGGCAGGAACGTTACGACACGTTCTCAGGACGTGTGGTGAATCGCTTCCAGGGCTCAATGCAAGAGTGGCAGCAAATGGGGGTTCTTAACTATGAGATGGAATCCGCTACACTGTTAACCATGTGCGCCAGTCAGGGGCTGCGAGCGGGCATGGTGGCGGGTGTCATCGTTAACCGTACGCAGAAAGAGATCCCGGATGCCGCGACCATGAAACAGACCGAAAGCGATGCGGTGAAAATTGTTGTAGAAGCCGCGCGTCGCTTAATTTAGTGCGCAAGGCAGCAGGTATTACGGATAAGGAATTCCCTGCTGCCATCACATTGCGCACGTTTTTCAGCTGATACTGAGAAAACAACTATGCGCAAAACGGTTTCTGCTCCGCGTCCTGCCTTTAATCCTACTCCCGCTGCTGCGCAGTCTCGTATTGAGAGCGTGGCAGCACGTTTTCGCCAGGCAATGGCGGTCTCTGATTTCCCCGTGGCACGTCAGTGCTGTGAAGAGGTTTTGCGCGTCATGCCGCAAAACATGCAGGTACTGAGTGACTATGCGCTGACGCTAATGCGCGTGGGGGAGTACAAAAAATCCTACAAAACTTATCAAAAGATCTATCAGGCATCGGCAGCGCAGCGTGCGCAGGCTTCCGACACCTGGCTCGATGGCTTAACCGAAGTGTGTGGCTGGCTGGAAAAGCACGATGAAGTGGCACGTTACGGCCGCGAGTCGCTGGAGAAGTCTGACGCGATCTTTCGTCAGGGTCACACAGTGGCGTATCCCGCAGAAGCGCCGCCATCTTTCAATCCCACGAATCCAACTGAAAATATCATCTCATTCAGTCTGTATGGCGGCCAACCGCGCTACTGTGAAACGCTGATCAAAAATATCGATGTTGCGCGCGAGTTCTATCCCGGTTGGATGTGTCGCATCTATCTTGACGACAGCGTGCCGCAACACGTCTGGCAGCGTCTGAAGCAGCCGAATGTCCAGTTAGTGGATATGTCACATGAGAAGACCATCTTCCCGACGCTGTGGCGCTTTCTGGTGATGGATGATCCCCGCGTAAAACGCTATATCGTGCGAGATGCGGACTCCCTGCTGTCGGAGCGTGAAGTGGCGGCGGTAGAAGCCTGGCTGCAATCGCCATGCTGGTTCCATCATATGCGTGATTACTTTACGCATACCGAACTGCTGCTGGCGGGCATGTGGGGCGGCTGTCATGGCGTGTTCCACAACGTTGAGCAGCAGATACGCGACTTTATCGGCCAGTACAGCGGCAGTGAACGCTTCACCGATCAGTACTTCCTCAAAGTGGCGTTGTGGCCGACGGTGCGCGAAAGCCTGCTGAATCATGACGATATCTTCCGATTCCATCATGCCCAGGCGTGGCCCGCACACCCGCCAATTCGCTGGCAAACCGAGCGTTTTCACGTCGGTAGCAACGCAGGGTATTCCAGCATGGCGGGCAAGGTGGAGAATGTTGATAACGGCTGGCAGCAGGTTGAACTCACTCACAATGGACAAAGCTGGTGCTATCCCGCCAAAGTGAAGGGCAGTGAATGGCTGTTGCCGATGCCGTTTTTCCTGATTGATGCATGGAAAGCGGGTGATTTGACGGTGAAAGCGCTGTAAATCATACGCCAGCTACACAACAGTCTGGACATTCATACAGTAGCGACTTACCTTTTCCCTCAGCGAAACGATCCGCGGGGGGATTATGGATCAGCAACTTATCATTAGCGGCGCACTGGCGCTGGCCGGACTGGGCCTCGGCTGGATTTTGGCCCAGTTGCGTGCCGGACACCAGTACGCCAGCTTCACTACCGAACGCCGCCTGCTGGAAGAGGCGCAACAGCGCCAGCAGCAGCAACTCGAACTGTTACAGCAGCAAATTCAGCAGCGCGAGCAAGAACTGCGGCAGCTCCATGGCACGCTTAGCGGTGCACAGGAACGGCTGCAACAGCTCGATTACTGGCGTGGTGAGAGCGAACAGCTTAGCCGGGAATTGCGTAATCAGCTGGAAGTGAACAGTGCGCAGGAAGCTGAACTGCGTGAAGTCACCATCCGTTTAGAAGAGACGCGTTTTGGCGCAGAAGAGAAGCAGCGCCTGCTCACTAACAGCGAACAGCGTCTCAGCGCACAGTTCGAGAATCTGGCCAACCGCATCTTTGAAAACAGCGGACGTCGGGTGGATGAGCAAAACCGGCAGAGCCTCAACGGGCTGATTGGTCCGCTGCGTGAACAGCTGGATGGTTTCCGTCGTCAGGTGACGGATAGCTTTGGCCAGGAAGCACGCGAACGCCATACGCTGGCCCATGAAATTCGTCAACTGCAGCAGCTTAACGCGCAAATGGCGCAGGAAGCGGTCAACCTCACAAAAGCGCTAAAAGGCGACAATAAAATCCAGGGCAACTGGGGCGAAGTGGTGCTGGCGCGGGTGTTGGAAGCCTCCGGTCTGCGTGAAGGCTACGAATACCAGACGCAGGTCAGCGTGCAGTTGGAGCAGCAGGGCAGGATGCAACCGGATGTGATCGTGCGGTTGCCGCAGGGCAAGGATGTGGTGATTGACGCCAAAATGACGCTGGTGGCTTACGAACGCTATTTCAACGCAGAAGATGAAGCCACACGTGAGCAGGCGATTCAGGAGCATGTCAACGCCATGCGCGGCCATATTCGGCTGCTGGGACGAAAAGATTATCAACAATTGCCCGGTTTACGCTCTCTGGATTATGTGTTGATGTTTATTCCGGTCGAGCCCGCGTTCTTGTTGGCGATTGATCGGCAGCCAGAGCTGATCAGCGAAGCGCTGCAGCAAAACATCATGCTGGTCAGCCCGACGACATTACTGGTGGCACTGCGCACCATCAACAACCTGTGGCGTTATGAGCACCAGAGTCGCAATGCACAACGCATCGCCGACCGAGCTACGCGGTTGTACGATAAAATGCGGCTGTTTGTGGATGATATGAGCGGTATCGGTCACAGCCTCGATAAAGCGCAGCAGAGTTATCACCAGGCGATGAAAAAACTGTCAGAAGGGCGCGGCAATTTGATTGCGCAAAGCGAATCCTTCCGCGCGTTAGGTGTGGAGATTAAACGGCCGATCAATCCCCAATTGGTCGAGCAAGCGCAGCCGGAAGAGGCGGGCGAAGATTGGGCGGACGATCCCGAGCCCAATGAAAATGTGGCAGATTCTTCCGCCGCTTCTCTGCGCCGCATCAACGAATAGCACGGTGGTCGCGTGCTCGCGTAGCGCGACTCTGATACACTTCGGCAAGAATTGTTTGTGGAACAGGTAAACCCGATGGCAGATGAATCACAGCAGGAAACTACCCATTTTGGCTTTCAGACCGTCGCGAAAAGCGAAAAGGCCGATAAAGTCGCGGACGTGTTTCATTCCGTAGCGGCAAAATATGACCTGATGAACGATTTGATGTCGTTTGGCATCCATCGTGTCTGGAAGCGTTTTACCATCGACAGCAGCGGCGTGCGTCGTGGTCAGCGTGTGCTGGATCTGGCCGGCGGTACCGGTGATTTGACAGCAAAATTCTCTCGCCTGGTGGGCGAGACGGGTCAGGTCGTTTTGGCTGATATCAACAGCTCGATGCTGAAGATGGGCCGCGAGAAGCTGCGCAACATGGGCGTGTCAGGCAACGTTAGCTATGTGCAGGCCAACGCCGAAGCGCTGCCGTTCCCGGATAACTATTTCGATTGCATCACCATCTCTTTCGGTTTGCGTAACGTCACCGAAAAAGAGAAGGCACTGGCCTCGATGTTCCGGGTGCTGAAACCAGGTGGACGCTTGCTGGTGCTGGAGTTTTCCAAACCGCTGCTGGAACCGTTGAGCAAAGCCTACGATACCTATTCCTTCCACATCCTGCCGCGTATTGGGCAACTGGTGGCGCAGGATGCCGAAAGCTATCGCTATCTGGCAGAATCGATTCGTATGCATCCCGACCAGGAAACCCTGAAGGCGATGATGAACGATGTGGGTTTTGAAAATACCACCTATTTCAACATGACCGGCGGTATTGTGGCGTTGCATCGCGGCTTTAAGTTCTGATTGATCATGACTTTTACCCCGCTTATCACGGGCGGCCTTGAAACCGCCCTCAATCGTGTTCTGTATCGTGATCGCAGCCTGAAAGCCGCGCGTCAGCGTCTGGTGGGTAAAGTGCTCATGCTGCGCCTGCAGGAACTGGATTTCCCGCTGGTGCTGGTGTTTAGCGAATCCCAGCTGGATGTGTTGAGTGACTGGCAAGACAGCAGCGATTGTAGTGTCAGCTTACGCCTCAGCACCTTGCCAAAACTGCGCGATCGCCAGCAGCTGACCAGTTTGATCCGCAGCGGCGAGCTGGATGTGGAAGGCGATTTACAGGTCGTGCAGCAATTCTCCGTACTGATGGATCTCGCCGAACTCGATCCGGCCGAGTATTTGGCTCCGTGGATCGGCGACATTGCCGCGCAGGGGGTCAGTCAGGCCGCTCAGCAGGCGCTGAAGTTTGTGCAGCAGCAGGTGACGCGTCGGCAGGATTATCTCGGTCAGGTGCTGACGGAAGAGTGGCGTGTCGCCCCCGGCGCACTGGAACTGGCGTGGTTCTGTGAAGAGGTTGAAGCGATGGAACGTTCGCTTAATGCGTTTGAAGCGCGTTTAGCACAGCTGGAGGCGAAATGACGCTGGGAGAAATTCGGCGCTTATACTTCATCATCAAGATCTTTCTGACTTACGGGCTTGATGAACTGATCCCCCACATGCGCATCACACTGCCGCTCCGCATCTGGCGGCGCTGCATCTTCTGGATCCCCAACAAGCACAAAAACGAATCGACGGGCGTGCGTATTCGTCTGGCGATGGAACAGCTTGGCCCTGTATGGATCAAGTTTGGTCAGATGCTTTCAACGCGCCGCGATCTCTTCCCACCGGCCATCGCCGATGAGCTGGCGGTGTTGCAGGACCGCGTGGCGCCTTTTGATGGTCTGAAAGCCCAGCAGCAGATTGAACAATCCATTGGCGGTCCTGTCGACACCTGGTTTGACGACTTTGATATTAAGCCGCTGGCTTCTGCGTCTATCGCGCAGGTGCATACGGCCACGCTGAAGTCTAATGGCCGTGACGTGGTGATCAAAGTGATTCGCCCGGACATCCTGCCGGTGATCAAAGCGGATATGAAGCTGATTTACCGTATGGCGCATTGGGTTCCTCGTCTGTTGCCGGATGGTCGTCGTCTGCGCCCGGTTGAAGTGGTGCGCGATTACGAAAAGACCCTGATTGATGAACTCAATCTGCTGCGCGAGTCGGCGAACGCTATTCAGCTGCGTCGCAACTTCGAGCAGAGCCCGATGCTGTATGTGCCGGAAGTGTTTTCAGATTACTGCAGCGAATCGATGATGGTGATGGAGCGCATTTACGGCATTCCGATTTCCGATGTGGCGACGCTGGAGAAACATGGCGTCAACATGAAGCTGCTGGCAGAACGCGGCGTGCAGGTGTTCTTCACCCAGGTGTTCCGCGATAGCTTCTTCCATGCGGACATGCATCCCGGCAATATCTTCGTCAGCTACGACCATCCAGAAGATCCGCAGTACATCGCGATTGACTGCGGTATTGTCGGTTCGCTGAATAAAGAAGATAAGCGCTATCTGGCGGAAAACTTCATTGCCTTCTTTAACCGTGACTACCGCAAAGTGGCGGAACTGCACGTGGATTCAGGCTGGGTTCCCCCGGATACCAATGTAGAAGATTTTGAGTTCGCTATTCGTACCGTGTGTGAGCCAATTTTCGAGAAGCCGCTGGCTGAGATTTCATTTGGCCACGTGCTGCTGAACCTGTTCAACACGGCGCGTCGATTCAATATGGAAGTGCAGCCGCAGCTGGTGCTGTTGCAGAAAACGCTGCTGTACATTGAAGGCATTGGCCGCCAGCTCTATCCGCAGCTCGACCTGTGGAAAACCGCAAAGCCGTTCCTTGAAGATTGGATCAAAGATCAAATCGGCATTCCTGCCATTCTGCGTGCGGTGAAAGTGAAGGCGCCATTCTGGGCCGAAAAACTGCCGGAGCTACCTGAACTGTTCTACGACAGCATGCGTCAGCATAAATTATTGCAGCACAGCGTCGATAAACTGGTCAGCGATATGAATGCACAGCGCACGCGCCATCACAAGGCACGTTATCTGTTTGGCGTAGGGGCTACACTGTTATTAAGTGGCACCGCAGTGCTGTTAAGTCGACCCGACTGGGATTTCTTCCCAGCGCTATTAATGGCCGCTGGCATCGTCACCTGGCTGATAGGCTGGCGCAAGACAAACTGATTGTTTGCCTGGTGCAAATCGCGTAATGTCGCAGGCTAAAGCCCGAATTCATACGGGCTTTCTGTGCGTTTCAATTCAAAGTTTTTCACAGAATATTAGAGGCATATCTCATGGGCGGTATCAGTATTTGGCAATTGTTAATCATTGCCGTCATTGTTGTTCTTCTGTTCGGTACCAATAAACTTCGTAACCTGGGTTCGGATTTAGGTTCTTCCATTCGTGGTTTCAAAAAAGCCATGGGCGATGAAGACGATAAAAAGGATCAGCCGAAAGAGCAGGACGCTGACTTTAACGCCAAGACTCTGGCAGACAAACAGCAAACCTCGGCGAGCAAAGACGACGCCCGGGACAAGTAAGGGTTAACTGTGTTCGATATTGGTTTTAGTGAACTGGTATTGGTGTTCGTTATCGGGCTGATTGTTCTTGGCCCGCAACGATTACCGGTTGCGGTGAAAACCGTCGTGGGCTGGATTCGGGCGATTCGCTCCCTGGCTGCTAACGTGCAAAACGAACTGGCGCAGGAGCTGAAACTGCAGGAATTGCAGGACAGCCTGAAAAAGGTCGAAGAGGCGGGTCGTGGCTCGCTTTCGCCGGAACTGAAAGAGTCGATGGAAGAACTGCGTAAAACCGCCGACTCGATGAAGCGTTCTGTGCAGCAGAGCATCGATATCGAGAAAGCGGAAGATGAAGCGAATACCATTCATCAACCGTCTTCTGTATCTGCACAATCTGTCACGGCGAGCCAGCCGCCGGTTACCCCAGCGGCCGCAGAGCACCAGGCCAGCGCACCGGCTCAGGCACCTCAGGCGGTAACGGCAGAGCACCCGGCCAGCGCACCGGCTCAGGCACCTCAGACGGCAACGGCAGAGCACCAGGCCAGCGCACCGGCTCAGGCACCTCAGACGGTAACGGCAGAGCACCCGGCCAGCGCACCGGCTCAGAAACCTCAACCGGTAACAGCAGAGGCTGCGGCACCTGTTAATACCGCGCAGAATGCGACGCCCACTCCCACCGTAAAAGATGAAAGATAAACATGGCCGTTGAAGATACCCAACCGCTCATCAGCCACCTGATTGAGCTGCGTAAGCGTCTGCTGAACTGCATTATTGCGGTGTTTGCTATCTTTTTGTGCCTGGTTTATTTCGCCAACGACATCTATCACTTAGTGGCTTCGCCGCTGATTAGCCAGATGCCGGCCGGTGCCAGCATGATCGCCACCGACGTGGCTTCACCGTTCTTCACCCCCATTAAGCTCACCATCATTGTTTCGGTGTTCCTTGCGGTGCCGGTGATCTTGTATCAGGTGTGGGCTTTTGTGGCGCCTGCGCTGTATCGCCATGAGCGTAAGCTAGTGATGCCGCTGCTGTTCTCCAGTACGCTGCTGTTCTACGTTGGCGTGGCTTTCGCTTACTTCATCGTGTTCCCGCTGGCGTTTGGCTTCTTCGCCAAAACCGCGCCGCAGGGCGTCACCATCGCCACCGATATCACCAATTACCTCGACTTCGTGATGACTATCTTCATGGCGTTTGGCGTGGCCTTTGAAGTGCCGATTGCGATTGTCTTGCTGTGCTGGACGGGCATTACGTCGCCAGAGGATTTGAAAAAGAAACGTCCTTACATGCTGGTTGGCGCGTTCGTTGTTGGGATGTTGCTCACACCGCCGGATGTTTTCTCGCAAACTTTGCTCGCTATTCCGATGTACTGCCTGTTTGAAGTCGGCGTATTCTTCTCCCGTTACTATGTGGGTAAAGGGCGCAAGGCGTCAGATTCAGAGGATGAGGAACAGAATACCGAATCCTGACAAGGCATCCCCGCAAGCGAGCGGGATGAGCGTTAAGAATCTAAACCGCCCACACATTGGGCGGTTTTTATTTGGGAGAAGACATGTTTGATATCGGTGTAAACCTGACCAGCACGCAATTCGCAAAAGATCGCGATCAGGTGGTTAAACGCGCGCGCGAAGCAGGCGTCACCGGCCTGCTGATTACCGGCACCAATGCGCTGGAGAGCCAGCAGGCGCGTCAGCTCGCGGCACAGCACCCAGGCTATTGCTGGTCTACAGCCGGCGTGCATCCGCATCACGCCAGTGAATGGTCGGCAGAGACGGCGAACACGTTGCGCCGTCTGGCTGAGAGTGAGCAAGTGGTGGCGATCGGTGAATGCGGCCTCGATTTTAACCGCAATCTCTCGGCGCACGACCAGCAGGAGTACGCCTTTGATGCACAGCTGGCGCTGGCAGCGGAGTTACAACTGCCGGTGTTTCTCCACTGCCGCGAAGCGCACGATCGTTTTGTTGCGGTGCTGGAGCCGTGGCTGCCGAAATTGACGGGCGCGGTGGCACACTGTTTTACCGGCACGCGTGATGAACTGGAATCGTGTCTGGCTTTGGGCTTATCGGTGGGCATTACCGGCTGGGTGTGCGATGAGCGTCGTGGCCTGGAATTGCGTGAGATGCTGCCACTGATTCCAGCTGAGCGTCTGCTGCTGGAAACCGATGCGCCTTATCTGCTACCGCGTGATATGCATCCACGGCCGCCTTCGCGTCGAAACGAGCCATGTTTCCTGCCGCATATTGTGCAGCAGGTGGCGAACTGGCGTGGGGAAGAGGCTGAAGCGCTGGGTGCGCAGGTCAATCACAACGCACGTCAGCTGTTTAAACTGGCTTAAAGCTTACGGAACTGTTTGTTGTCGACGCTGCGCATCACTTGTTTGTTGAGCAGGTTCAGCAGTAACACTGAGCGGGTTTCGCCATCAGGCTCGGCAAAAATAGCGCGCAGCCCCTCAAAAGTCCCTTCGGTGATGATCACTTCATCACCGCTTTGTGGCGTTTCTGGATCCAGCATAATTTGCGGTACATCGGTTTGCAGCGCTTCAATCACTTCGCTGGAGACCGTTGCCGGTTGCGCGCCAAAGCGCACAAAGTGGCTGACGCCGCGTGTGCTGCTGATGGTGGTGGTGTGAATCGCTTCCGGATCGAATTCGATAAACAGATAGTTGGGGAACAGCGGCTCACTCACCGTGGTGCGTTTACCGCGCACAATCTTTTCCAGAGCGATCATCGGGCTGAGGCAATTCACCTCCTGCCGCTCAAGATGCTCTTTCGCGCGCAACAGCTGTCCACGTTTGCAATAGAGTAAGTACCAGGATTCCATAACTGCTCCCAAATATTGGACGCTAAGAATAACAAACCTGTTGTCAGAGTTATAGCGCATCGGCCAGTGGAAACGCGGCTGTGAAATAAAAATCACTACGAATTTTCCGATTGGTGCGGCTTATTAACGCTTTCTTGCAAGAAAATTGACGGCTGATGACCATCTGTATCAGACTCCTTCCCCATCTTTCGCTCTCATTTGAAAAAGGACTGGCTGATGGAACTGTTCTTATTAAGTAATGGCAAAGTGGCCGATGACGCGCCACTGCTGAGCTACGCTCACCCACAACTGCACGCAATGATCGCCCAGCGCGGCATCACCTCGGCCGTACTGGTACCCTACGCCATCATTCGCGGTGACCATGCGCAGCGTGCGCAAGACCTGTCTGACTCATTGGGTATTCAGGTGCGCACCGTACACGAGTTTGACTCCCCGGTGGCTGCGATTGACCAGGCGGAGTTAATCCTGGTGAGCGGAGGCAACACCTGGTTCCTCAATCAGATGCTGCACGAGCACGGGCTGATCGTGGCGATTCAACGTGCCGTGCGTGAGCGAGATGTGCCTTACGTCGGCTGGAGCGCCGGTTGCAATGTGGCCACGCCATCGATTCGTACCACCAACGACATGCCGGTGCGTAGCAGCGTGGTTCTGCCTGCATTAGGCCTGTTCCCGGTGCAGATTAACCCACATTACCTGGATGCTCACGTCAGCGGGCATATGGGGGAAACGCGTGATGAGCGTCTGGCGGAGTTCTGCGCCGTCAATCCACATGAGTCGGTGATCGCTCTGCGAGAAGCCAGTTTCCTGCACGTCAGTGAAAACCGCCTGCGCTACTACAGCGCGCGCGGCGAAGACTTTAAAGTGTTTCGTCATGGTGAGCCAATCGCCGCACATCACGATGTGCTGGCCATTCAATCGCTGGTGCCTTTCTCCTGTCAGCCAGCTTGAACCACAAACCACAACACGCCAGCGTGAATCAGACCTATAATGGCCAATTCACTCTGGCTGGAAGCTAACGCCGCATGAAATATCAGGATTTACGAGACTTCCTCGCGTTGCTGGAGCAGCGCGGCGAGTTAAAGCGCATCACTCAGGAGATCGATCCTGAGTTAGAGATGACTGAAATTGCCGATCGCACCTTGCGTGCCGGCGGTCCGGCGCTGCTGTTTGAGAACCCGAAAGGGTACGACATGCCCGTATTGTGTAACCTGTTTGGCACACCTAAGCGTGTGGCGATGGGCATGGGGCAGGAAGAGGTCAGCGCGCTGCGTGAAGTGGGCAAGCTGCTGGCGTTTCTGAAAGAACCGGAGCCGCCAAAAGGTTTCCGCGATCTGTTCGATAAAATGCCGCAGTTCAAACAAGTGCTGAACATGCCGACCAAGCGCCTGCGCAATGCACCGTGCCAGGAAGAGGTTTTCAGTGGTGATGATGTCGATCTGTCGCGCATTCCGGTGATGAAGTGCTGGCCGGGCGATGCCGCGCCGTTGATTACCTGGGGCTTAACCGTCACGCGTGGTCCGCATAAGGAACGTCAGAATCTGGGTATTTATCGCCAGCAGGTGATCGGCAAAAACCGCGTGATCATGCGCTGGCTGTCGCATCGCGGCGGCGCGCTGGATTTCCAGGAGTGGTGCAAAGCCCATCCGGGCGAACGCTTCCCGGTGTCCGTGGCGCTGGGCGCCGATCCCGCCACGATTCTGGGCGCAGTGACGCCGGTGCCCGATACGTTGTCGGAATATGCCTTTGCCGGTTTGTTGCGCGGTAATAAAACCGAGGTGGTGAAGTGCCTGTCTAACGATCTTGAAGTGCCAGCCAGCGCAGAGATCGTTTTAGAAGGTTACATCGAACCGGGTGACATGGCGCCAGAAGGCCCTTACGGCGACCACACAGGCTACTACAATGAAGTAGACAGCTTCCCGGTATTTACCGTGACGCACGTAACGCAACGTCGCAACCCGATTTATCATTCAACGTATACCGGTCGTCCGCCGGATGAACCTGCGGTATTGGGTGTGGCGCTGAATGAAGTGCTGGTGCCGATTCTGATCAAGCAGTTCCCGGAAATTGTCGATTTCTACTTGCCGCCGGAAGGCTGTTCTTATCGCCTCGCGGTGGTGACGATCAAAAAGCAATATGCCGGGCATGCCAAGCGCGTAATGTTTGGCGTCTGGTCTTTCCTGCGCCAGTTTATGTATACCAAGTTTGTGATCGTATGCGATGACGATGTCAACGCACGTGACTGGAACGATGTGATTTGGGCGATCACCACGCGTATGGATCCGGCGCGCGATACCGTGATGGTGGAGAATACGCCAATTGACTATCTCGACTTCGCCTCTCCGGTTTCCGGCCTGGGCTCGAAGATGGGACTTGATGCCACCAATAAGTGGCCGGGCGAAACCACTCGCGAATGGGGTACACCGATTGTAAAAGATCCGGCGGTGACCGCGCGTATTGACGCAATTTGGGATGAGTTAGCTATCTTTGCCGAGCCGCCGCAGCGCTAAAGGCGGCAGAAAACCATAAAAAAGGGCACGTATGACGACGTTAAACTGCAAGGTGACTTCGGTCGAAGCGATTACGGATACCGTTTACCGCGTCCGTTTAATTCCGGCGGCGGATTTTACTTTCCGTGCGGGGCAATACCTGATGGTAGTGATGGATGAGCGTGATAAGCGCCCCTTCTCACTGGCTTCAACCCCGATGGAAAAAGACATCATTGAGCTGCACATTGGCGCATCTGACCTCAATCTCTACGCGATGGCGGTGATGGATCGCATCAAAAACGATCGTCAAATCACGGTGGATATGCCGCATGGCGACGCCTGGCTGCGTGAAGATAGCGATCGCCCCATTATTCTGATCGCGGGCGGCACCGGTTTCTCCTATGCACGTTCGATTCTGCTGACGGCACTGGCGCAGCAGCCAGACCGCGATATCGCCATCTACTGGGGCGGCCGGGAATTGATGCATTTGTACGATCTGGATGAGTTGAACGCGTTGGCGGTCAAGCATCCTCATCTCAAGGTGATTCCGGTGGTGGAGCAGCCAGCAGAGGGTTGGGAAGGGCGCAGTGGTACCGTACTCACAGCGGTGATGCAGGATTACGCGACGCTCAGCGAGCACGATATCTATATTGCGGGTCGTTTCGAGATGGCGAAGATAGCGCGCGAGCGTTTCTGCGCGGAGCGTGGTGCGGTTGAAGCGCAGATGTTTGGCGATGCGTTTGCCTTTATCTGAGTAAAAAAGCCCGCCCGAAAGGGCGGGAACACGTGCATCAACGTATTAAACGCGTTCGAATACCGTCGCGATGCCCTGGCCTAAGCCAATACACATGGTCGCCAGACCAAATTGCGCATCACGACGTTCCATCAAATTGAGCAGCGTCGTGCTGATACGCGCCCCCGAGCATCCGAGTGGGTGCCCCAGCGCAATCGCGCCGCCATTCAAATTCACTTTCTCATTGAGCTGATCCAGCAATCCTAAATCCTTAATGCACGGCAGTGTCTGTGCAGCAAAGGCTTCGTTAAGCTCGAACAAATCGATATCCTGCACGCTCAATCCGGCGCGTTTCAGTGCCAGTTTGCTGGCCGGCACCGGACCGTAACCCATGATGGAGGGATCACAGCCGACAACTGCCATGCTGCGGATACGTGCACGCGGGGTCAGGCCGAGTTCGCGGGCGCGGCTTTCACTCATGATTAACATGGCGGCGGCGCCATCCGAGAGTGCTGAAGAGGTGCCTGCGGTGACGGTACCGTTAACCGGGTCAAACGCGGGACGCAGCGCAGCCAATCCTTCCAGCGTGGTATCCTCACGGATGACTTCATCCGTTTCATAGCGTTTCAACACACCGTCGGCATCGTGGCCATAGGTCGGCACGATCTCACGTTTGAAATCGCCTCGCTGGGTCGCGGCCCAGGCGCGTTGATGTGAACGCAGCGCAAACGCATCCTGTTGCTCACGGGTGATGTGATGCATGCGCGCCAGCATTTCTGCGGTCAACCCCATCATGCCAGCGGCTTTCGCTACCGTTCGACCCAAGCCCGGATGGAAATCAACGCCGTGGCTCATTGGCACATGCCCCATATGTTCAACGCCGCCAATCAAACAGCTGTGCGCATCGCCCACCATAATCGCGCGCGCCGCATCGTGCAGCGCCTGCATTGACGAACCGCACAAGCGATTCACCGTGCTGGCAGGCACGCGATGCGGAATTTCTGCCAGCAGTGCCGCGTTACGCGCAATGTTGAAGCCCTGTTCCAGTGTCTGCTGCACGCATCCCCAAATGATGTCATCCAGAGAGGCCGGATCAACGCCGGGGTTGCGGCTCAGCAGCTCGCGCATCAGATGCGCCGAGAGATCTTCCGCGCGTACCTGACGAAACGCGCCGCCTTTTGAACGGCCCATCGGTGTACGTACCGCATCAACTATGACTACCTTTTCCATATTCTTTACCTCAGGCACTTTGCAGTGTTGCTTCGTCAATCGGTTGGGCTGCGGGATACCAGCTTTGGTGCTGATGCGCTTTGTGCACTAACAGTTCAGGTACCGCATACAGCGGGCCGAGTGGGGTGTAGCGTTTGGCTTGATCAACCAGATTGCTAAGGCCGAGCGTATCCATATAGCGGAAGGCGCCCCCTCGGAATGGAGGGAAACCTAATCCGTACACCAGCGCCATATCGGCTTCAGCCGGAGAGGCGATAATTTTCTCTTCCAGGCAACGCACCACTTCGTTGAGCATTGGCAACATCATGCGGTTGGCAATGTCTTCATCGCTGAACACGCGTTTCGGCTCGCAAATCGGTTCCAGCAGTGCATCAACAGCCGGATCGGCTCTCTTCTGTGCTTTGCCTTTTTTATCTTGCTCCCACTGATAAAAGCCCAGGCCGTTTTTCTGACCGTAACGTTTGGCTTCAAACAGGACATCAATCGCGTCGCGGTAATCTTTTTGCATGCGGGAAGGAAAGCCTTGTGCCATCACCTGTTGCGCGTGATGAGCGGTATCAATGCCGACCACATCCAGCAACCAGGCCGGGCCCATTGGCCAGCCGAACTGTTTTTCCATCACCTTATCAATCTGACGGAAGTCTGCGCCATCACGCAGCAGCAAACTGAAAGCAGCGAAATAGGGGAACAGCACGCGGTTGACAAAGAAGCCGGGGCAGTCATTCACTACGATCGGTGTTTTGCCCATCTTGCTGGCCCAGGCCACCACTTTACTAATGGTGGCCTCTGAGGTCTGCTCGCCACGAATCACCTCAACCAGCGGCATGCGCGGCACGGGATTAAAGAAGTGCATGCCGCAGAAGTTTTCTGGACGCTGCAGCGATTGCGCTAGCAGACTAATCGGAATGGTCGACGTGTTGGAGGCGAGTACGGCATCCTCGCGCAGGTGTTGCTCGGTTTCTGCCAACACTTTGGCCTTGATTTGCGGATTCTCGACCACGGCCTCGACCACCACATCGGCACGTTCGAAACCGGCGTAATCCAGCGTGGGCTGAATCGTCGTGAGGACGCTCGCCAGTTTGGCGCCGTTGATCTTGCCGCGTTCCAGTTGCTTGTTTAGAAGGTTACTGGCTTCCGTCATCCCCAGCGTCAGCGCCTGCGGATTAATATCTTTCATTTTCACCGGCACGCCTTTCCATGCCGACTGATAAGCAATTCCACCCCCCATAATGCCTGCGCCCAACACGGCGGCCTGCTGCGGTGCACCGGCTGCGTTGCTGTGCTTTTTCGCCAGGCCTTTGACATATTGATCGTTCAGGAAGATACCGACCAGCGCGCGCGCCACATCGCTTTGTGCCAGCGGCACGAATGCAGCGGTTTCCAGTTTTAATGCATCGTCACGACTTAAACCGGCTGCCGCTTCAATGGTTTTCACCGCGGTAATAGGCGCGGGATAGTGCTTGCCTGCTGTTTGCATCACCATGCTTTTGGCAATGGTGAAGCTCATCGCCGCTTCAATCGGGCTTAATTTCAGTGGGGCCAGCTTAGGTGCCCGACGCGCCTGCCAGCTGCCTTGCGCAACCGCATCCTGCAACATAGTGAGTGCCGCAGCGCGTAGTTTTTCGCTGTTCACTACCGCATCGACCAGGCCGAGTTGCAGAGCGCTGGTGCCATCAACGTCTTTTCCTGCGGCGATGATTTCCAGTGCGCTATCAGCGCCGAGCAAACGTGGCAAGCGCACGCTGCCTCCAAAGCCTGGCATGATGCCGAGTTTGGTTTCCGGCAAGCCGATGCGAGCGCTGGGCGTCGCGACGCGGAAGTCGGTCGCCAGCACGCATTCGCAGCCGCCACCCAGCGCGTAGCCGTCAATAGCTGCAACGGTCGGCACCGGCAAATCTTCCAGACGGTTAAAGATGCTGTTCGCAAATGCCAGCCATTGGCTCAGCTTCTCTTCAGGCGCATCAAACAGCGACAGGAATTCGGTGATATCGGCACCGACAATGAATGCTGGTTTGGCCGATGTGAGCAGCAGGCCACGCAGATCGGGCTGCTGTTCCAGCACGCTGAGTGCGTCGCCCAATGAAGCGACGGTTTTAGTGTCGAGTTTGTTCACTGAACCGGGGGCATCAAAAACCAGTTCTGCAATGCCATCATTAAGCCAGTGAACTGAAAGGGTATCGCCTTGGTAGAGCATGTCCGTCTCCTGAAACCGCGAAAGGTGATCTGGTCATACCAGATGAATGGGAGTGTGGGCGGCATGTTAATTTTTTGCAAACGAGTCTTTGATTATTTGGTACGCCGATCACAGCGTGTGCAGCACGGCAACGCTGGCGTGGCTGTGCTACACTGCGGCCAATTTCGCGATATTGGAGACAAGTCCATGGATTCACTGAAAACCCTGTATCACGCGCATATCAATACGCTGCAACAGCGAGCGCAACAGGTGCTGGCACGCTTTAAGCTTGATGCGATGTTGATTCACTCTGGCGAGCTGTTAACCGTTTTCCTCGACGATCACGACTATCCGTTTAAGGTGAATCCGCAATTTAAAGCCTGGGTGCCGGTGACGCAGGTGCCCAACTGCTGGTTATGGATCGATGGTGTTAACAAGCCAAAACTGTGGTTCTACTCGCCGGTGGATTACTGGCATAACGTCGAGCCATTGCCAAACAGCTTCTGGACCCAGGATGTAGACGTTGTTGGCCTGAAAAATGCCGATGAGATTGGGCAACAGTTGCCGGCTCAGCGCGACAATGTGGCTTATATCGGACCTGTGCCATCCCGTGCCACGCAACTCGGCATTCAGAGCGATCGCGTGAATCCTAAAGGCGTAATCGACTTCCTTCATTATCATCGCAGCATTAAAACTGACTACGAACTGGCCTGTATGCGTGAGGCGCAGAAGCTGGCCGTGGCGGGGCATCGTGCGGCGAAAGAAGCCTTCTTCTCGGGGATGAGCGAGTTCGACATAAACCAGGCATATCTGACTGCGACCGGACATCGTGATACCGACGTGCCATACGGCAATATTATCGCGCTTAACGAACATGCTGCGGTGCTGCACTACACCAAACTCGATCATCAGCCACCGGTGAAACGTCATAGCTTCCTGATTGATGCCGGTGCCGAGTATCTTGGTTATGCCGCCGACCTGACGCGCAGCTATGCAGCACAAAGCAAATCGCGCTATGCCGAAATGGTGGAGGCGATGAATAAAGAAGAGTTGGCGCTGATTGCGACGTTGAAAGCGGGCGTGCGATACACCGATTATCATCTGCAAATGCATCAGCGTATCGCCCGCCTATTGCTGAAGTTCGACCTGGTGAAAGGTTTAACCGAAGAGGTGCTGGTGGCGGAAGACCTGACCGGTCCGTTTATGCCACACGGTTTGGGGCATCCGCTGGGCTTGCAGGTGCACGATGTTGCCGGCTTTATGCAAGATGACAACGGCACGCATATGGCTGCGCCGTCGCAATATCCTTATCTGCGCTGTACCCGTGTGCTGGAACCGGGCATGGTGCTGACCATCGAGCCCGGTTTCTACATTATCGATTCACTGCTGGCGAAACTCCGTGGTGGTAAGTACAGCCAGTACTTTGACTGGCAGGCGATCGACGCATTGAAACCGCACGGTGGTATTCGTATCGAAGATAATGTGGTGATCCACGCTAATCGCGTTGAAAACATGACGCGCGATCTGCATCTGGCCTGATGGAGGCGTACGATATTCCCGCTGAAGCTGTGAGCCTCAGCGAGGAAACCATTAAGAAAAGCCGTTTTATCACCTATCTGGCGCATACCGATGGCGTTGAGGCGGCACGCGCTTTCGTTCAGCAGGTAAAGCAAGAACATCCTGCGGCACGTCATCACTGTTGGGCGTGGGTTGCGGGTGCGCCGGATGATTCGCAGCAGTTGGGGTTCTCCGATGACGGTGAGCCTTCCGGCACCGCAGGCAAGCCTATGCTGGCACAGCTGATGGGGAGCGGCATGGGCGAGATTACGGCAGTGGTCGTGCGCTATTATGGCGGCATCATGCTGGGCACGGGTGGATTAGTTAAAGCGTATGGCGGTGGCGTGCAGCAGGGGCTGAAGCACCTGGCGCGTGCGCGTAAAGTGCCGATGCAATCTTTTACCCTGCAATGTGACTATGCCCAGTTAAGTGATATTGAACGTCTGTTGCAACGTTTTGACGGCATCATCGAAGAGAGCCATTATCAGGATCGTATTGCGCTACGTTTGGCGTTGCCGCATCCGCAGATCGATGGCTTTCGGCAAAACCTTTCTGATTACAGCCGGGGCGCGCTGACGCTCATCCCGCTGGACAACTAAAAGCATCTGTTTAAAGGAACGGCTGAATGCATTTTCGCGCCATTACCCGCATCGTGGGCCTGTTGGTGATTTTATTCTCGGTAACTATGATCTTGCCGGGGCTGGTGGCCTTGATTTATCGCGATGGCGCCGGACGTGCGTTTAGCCAGACATTTATGATGGCGATTGTGATTGGCTCGCTGTTGTGGTGGCCGAATCGCAAAAAGAAAACTGAGCTTAAACCGCGTGAAGGGTTTCTGATTGTCGTGCTTTTTTGGACCGTGTTGGGCAGTGTCGGTGCGATGCCCTTCATTTTTGCCGAACAGCCGCACCTTTCGGTCACTGATGCTTTCTTTGAATCCTTCTCCGGGCTGACCACTACCGGCGCGACCACGTTAGTTGGCCTCGATACCTTACCTAAAGCGATTCTGTTTTATCGTCAAATGCTGCAGTGGCTGGGCGGTATGGGGATCATCGTACTGGCCGTAGCCATCTTGCCGATTCTGGGCGTTGGCGGCATGCAGCTGTATCGCGCTGAAATGCCGGGGCCGCTGAAAGATAACAAAATGCGCCCGCGTATTGCCGAAACGGCTAAAACGTTGTGGCTCATCTATGTATTGCTTACCGTAGCGTGTGCGGTGGCGTTGTGGCTGGCAGGCATGCCAATGTTTGATGCGATAGGTCACAGCTTCTCCACCATCGCGATTGGTGGTTTCTCTACGCATGATGCGAGTATCGGCTACTTCAACAGTCCTACTATCAATACCATTGTGGCGGTGTTCCTGCTGATCTCCGGCTGTAACTATGGTCTGCACTTCTCTTTATTGAGCGGCCGTAGCCTCAAAGTTTACTGGCGCGATCCCGAATTCCGCATGTTTATTGGCGTACAGCTGACGTTAGTGCTGATCTGTACGGTAGTGCTGTGGTTCCACAACGTCTATGCCAGCGGTTGGCAAACACTGAACCAGGCCTTTTTCCAGGTGGTATCGATGGCGACAACGGCAGGATTTACCACCGATAGCATTGCGCGCTGGCCATTGTTCCTACCGGTGCTGTTGCTCTGCTCTGCTTTTATCGGCGGTATGGCGGGATCGACGGGTGGTGGATTAAAGGTCATTCGTATTTTGCTGCTGTTCAAGCAGGGCTCGCGTGAGTTGAAGCGGTTGGTGCACCCGAACGCGGTCTATACCATTAAGTTGGGTAATCGCGCGCTGCCGGAACGCATCCTTGAAGCCGTGTGGGGATTTTTCTCCGCTTATGCACTGGTGTTCTTACTCAGCATGCTGGCTATCATCGCCACGGGCGTCGATGACTTCTCCGCTTTTGCTGCTGTGGCCGCCACGCTGAACAACCTCGGGCCGGGTCTGGGCGTTGTGGCAGATAACTTCACTTCTATGAATGATGTGGCTAAGTGGATTTTGATTTTGACCATGCTGTTTGGGCGTCTTGAGGTGTTCACTCTGCTGGTCCTGTTCACCCCGACTTTCTGGCGTGAATAAGAGAAACAGGATTATCTAATGAAAGCTTTAATTTTATATTCCAGCCGCGATGGGCAAACCCGCGAGATCGCAGCGCGTATTGCGCAGACATTAGCGCCGCAACAGCTGTGCGATGTGATTGATTTGCTGGAAGCGCAAAAAGTTGAGTGGGCGCAGTATGATCGCGTGCTGATTGGTGCATCGATCCGTTACGGGCATTTCCATCCGGCATTGATGAAGTTTGTCACTCAGCACAAGGCTGAGCTGCACCAGCGCGTCAGTGGCTTTTTCAGCGTCAACCTTACCGCGCGAAAAGCGGATAAATGCACGCCAGCGACTAATGCGTACACGCACAAGTTTCTCGAGCAATCCCCCTGGCAGCCAGATTGCTGTGCAGTATTTGCCGGCGCGCTGCGCTACCCCCGTTATCGCTGGTTTGATCGTGTCATGATTCAACTGATTATGCGTATGACGGGCGGTGAGACGGATACCTCTAAAGAAGTGGAATACACCGATTGGAATAAAGTGGCGCTTTTTGCCCAGGATTTTGTGCAGTTACCAGGCAAATCGTTGTGAAATAGAGCGTTGTGGCTAAATTTAGGTCGAACGATCATTTTTTTGCAATAAACCCTTGTCAGCTCCGAATAACTCCCTATAATGCGCCACCACTGAGACGGCAAAGCGGCAACGCAGACGGCT